>CAUZBE010000082.1:0-9443 GCA_963577885.1 Alphaproteobacteria bacterium | reverse complement strand
AAATGTGGTCATTTTCGATCTTGGTGGGGTCTTGATTGACGTTGATCCGCGCTATCTCTACCGACAAATGAGTAATGATGAGGCGCGGGTTGAACATTTCCTGGACCAAACTTTTACGCCGGCTTCGCATTTTGAACAGGATCGTGGGCGTTCGATTGTTAAGGCGACGGAGGTAACTAGTTGGATGCAATCTGCAACACGCGGACTGGATTCCGCGCCTATTACGGCAAACACGGGAAAACCTTCGAGGATGCAATCACGGGGACGGTTGAAATCCTGGGCGCATTGAAAAGCAAGGGCATCCTGGTCTTCGCCATGTCAAAATGGAACGGAGAGTGTTTCGAGGTGGCCGAAGAGTAGATTTCGGTTCCTCGATCTATTTGCAGACATCATCGTGTCGGGCCAGGTTGGTCTGTGCAAACCCAAACTTGAAATCCATGAATTGGCATCGCGGCTATTCGGCGAACGAGATACTCTTTATCGATGATCGGGAGGAGAACTTTGAACCGGCCGCCAGATTGGGCTGGATGACCCATCGCTTTAGAAGCCCAGAGGCACTGACGCAAACTTTAACGCAACTCGATCTATTGAAATAAGTCAGGTCTAATCCTGTAACACGGCCAGAGCCTGGGCGTGCAGGGCGGGGTTGGCGGCGGCGATCGCGGTTTCTATTTTTATCTGGCCGTCAAAGCGCAGGGGCTGGCCGTGCCAGTCGGTCACGACGCCGCCGGCATTTTCGATAATGGGTATGTGGGCCGCCATGTCCCATTCGTTCAGGTTGGCTTCCGTGACAATATCGATGAAACCCATGGCCAGCATGGCGAAAGCGTAGCAATCCATGCCAAGGCGCGTCATTCCGGTGGCGGCGGACAGGCGTTCAAAGGCCTGGGCCTGGTCGGGGTGATAAACGTTCAACGAAGTGGTGAACAGATTTGCCTCGGCCAGGCTATCCCGGCTGCTGGTCTTGATCGCAGCGCCATTGAATGTAGCCGTGCCGTCCATGCCCCCCGCCCAGCGTTCACCGCTGATCGGCTGGTCAACCACGCCGATCACGGGCTTGCCGTTGTGGGCCAGGGCAATCAGGATGCCGAACAGGGGAATGCCGGTAATGAACAGTTTGGTGCCGTCGATGGGGTCCAAAATCCAGTGCCATTCGCCGGTTCCCGGTTTCAGGGGGAATTCCTCCCCCCGGATACCGTGGTCGGGGCATTCGGCCTCGATTATGGCGCGCATGGCCAATTCGGCGTCCCGGTCCGCGATGGTCACGGGGCTTGCATCGGCCTTTCTCTCGATGTTCAGATCGGCGCGGAAATGGGGCCTGATGATTTCACCGGCGGCATCCGCCAGCCGTTCCGCCAGCGCCAGGTAACCCGCGGCCTGCTCCATAATCTACCTATTTGCCCGGCAGGGCAGGGGGCGAATCGTGATTTTGTCGCAGATAGACGATCAAATTGGCCCGGTCCGGCGCTTTGGTGATGCCCCTGAAGGCCATTTTGGTACCCGGCATGAAGCCCTTGGGACTGGCCAGAAAGGCGTCCAGATCCGCATAGCTCCAATCCCCGCCCTTAGCCATCATGGCGGCGGAAAATTTAAAGTTGCTGCCCTTGCCCTTGCCGCGGCCGAGCACACCGTACAGTAGGGGTCCAACTTTATGCTTGCCGTCTTTTCCAAAGCTGTGACAGGCCTTACACTTTTTGGCGGCCTTGGCGCCCTTGGCCGCATCGGCCACGGCCAGCAACGCGGCCAGATCGCTGCCGCCCGCATCGCCCTTAGCCATGTCCTTGGCCGCTTCTGCGTTCTTTTCCGCTTCAGTTTCCGGGGCCTCCGGCTTGTCGCCGCCGGCAATTACAACCCGGGCCGGGCTGTCCGGATGCACCAAGGCATTGCCGATTTCGTTGACAACCATGGCCAATAGCCCGGCGCCCAAAACGGCGCCAAGCATCTTGCTAATCTCGAACATATTCATGGCGACGAACCCAATTAAGCCTTTGGAGGTGCTGGAACGGCTTTCCCAGGTGGGCGGGTCACCGTATAACATCGCTATAATGGATTGGCCAGCGCAGGAAAGGATGGCATGAAACAGCAGGCACTTGTGGTAATTCCGGCGCGGCTGGCGTCGGTCCGGATGCCAAAAAAGCCGCTGGCGGATATCCATGGCCAGGCGATGATCGTGCATGTCTGGCGTCGGGCAATCGAGGCGGATATTGGCCCAGTTCTGGTCGCCTGCGCCGAGCGGGAAATCGTCGATGTGATCGAGGCAGCCGGCGGCCAGGCGGTGCTGACCGATCCCGCGCATCCCTCGGGCTCGGACCGGGTGTGGGAGGCGGTGCAAAGCGCCGATCCGGACGGCCATTACGATGTCATCGTCAACCTGCAGGGCGATCTGCCCACCATGGAGCCCGGTCAAATCCGTCTGACCTTGGAACTTTTAGCCGAGAGGGAGGTGGATATGTCTACGTTGGCTGCCGAAATTACCGAAGACTACGAACGCCAGGAACCTAGCGTGGTAAAGGCCGTGATCTCGTTGCCGCCCGGGAGCCGTCAGGGCCGTGGCCTGTATTTCACCCGGGTCGCCGCGCCATCGGGGCCGGGGCCGCTGTACCATCATATCGGCATCTACGGTTATCGCCGGGCCGCCTTGGCGCGTTTTATCGCCCTGCCGCCCGGCCATTTGGAACAACGCGAGCGGTTGGAACAATTGCGCGCCTTAGAGGCCGGCATGCGAATTCAGGTGGGCCTCGTTGACAGGGTTCCCTTCGGTGTCGATACTCCCGCCGATCTAGACCGGGCGCGCCGCGCGCTGGATCCGAAAAACTAAAACTAAACAAGTCATTAGGGGCGAACGATCATGGCCGGCAAGACAGCGTCGAAGGATCCTGGCGATCCACGCATGAATGTGGCCTTTCAAGGCCAGTTCGGCGCCTATTCCCACCTCGCCTGCCAGGAAGGCCTGCCCGATTACACCCCCCTGCCATGCCGGACCTTTGAAGATGCCTTCGCCGCCGTGACCGAGGGCAAGGCCGGGCGCGCCATGATCCCCATTGAAAATTCCCTAGCCGGCCGGGTAGCCGATATTCATCATCTGATCCCGACCTCGGATCAGTATATCGTGGGCGAGCATTTTCAGGCCGTGAACCACCAATTGATGGCCCCCCACGGCGCCAAACTGTTAGATATCCGCGAAGTCCATAGTCATATCCACGCTTTGCCTCAATGCCGCAAGCTGATCCGGGAACTGGGGATCGAGCCGGTGGTGCATGCCGATACCGCCGGAGCCTGTCAGATGGTGGCTGAGAAAGGTGATAATTCCCTGGCCGCCATCGGCTCTCCCCTGGCCGCGGAAATATATGACCTGCAAATTCTGCGCCGGGACATCCAGGACATGGGCAACAACGTCACCCGCTTCATCATTCTGGCGCGGGAGCGGATTACTCCCCATCCCAAGGATGGCGACGCCATGACGACCATCGTTTTTCAGGTCCGTAGCGTGCCGGCGTCGCTGTACAAATCCCTGGGCGGTTTTGCTACCACCGGCATCAATATCACCAAACTGGAAAGTTATATCGAACCGGGCAGTTTTGAACAGGCGCAGTTTTATGCCGATTTCGAAGGGCACCCAGAGGATCAGCGGGTGGCTTGGGCACTGGAGGAGGCGCAGTTCTTTTGCACCCGACTGCAAATCCTGGGCACCTATCCGCGCCATCCTTTCCGCCAGGTCAAGCAGGAAGACTGTGAAGCGCCGCATGTGGAGGGCTAGGGGCTGGAGGTTCCGAAATGCAATCCGCCCGCACCATCACGGTGATCGGCTGCCATGCCGAGGGCGAGGTGGGCCGGGTGATAACCGGCGGCGTCCTCCCTCCGCCTGGCGATAGTCTGTTCGCGCAACGCGAGTATCTGCGTACCCAGGATGACGGCCTGCGCAAATTTCTATTGTACGAACCGCGCGGTGGCGCCTTTGTGCATGCCAACCTGGTGGTGCCGGCCAAGACGCCGGGAGCGGATGCGGGCTTCATTATCATGGAGCCGACGGATTATCCGGCCATGTCGGGCTCCAACGCCATCTGCGTGGCGACGGTGTTGCTGGAAACGGGCATGGTCGCCATGCGGGAGCCTGAAACCACGTTAACCTTGGATACGCCCGGCGGTGCGATCGAAGTGGTGGCGCAATGCGGCGATGGCCGCTGCCGGAATGTGCGCATCCGCAATGTTCCCTGTTTCGTGGCTAAGCTGGATGCAAATATCGAAGTTACCGGCCAGGGCACCGTCGACTGCGACATCGCCTATGGCGGTGCTTTCTTTGCTATTGTTGATGCCCCTGGCCTGGGCTTTGCCCTGACCCCGGACGAGGCGCGGGATCTGGTGGAGATGGGCGAGCGCATAAAATCGGCGGTGGTGGCGCAATACCCGGTCCGCCATCCGGAAAACCCCGATATTCACAGCGTGACCTTTACACAATTTACCGCGCCCCTATCCAAGGATTCGGCCGGGCGCCTGGTCGGGCGCAACACGGTGGTGATCTCGCCCGGCAAGTTGGACCGCTCGCCCTGCGGTACGGGCAGTTCAGCCCGCCTGGCGGCGCTGCATGCCCGGGGCCGGATTGGCCTGGGCGAAACCTTAGTCAGCCAGTCGGTACTGGATACGGAATTCCATTGCCGTATCGAAGACCTCTGCGAAGTCGGCGGCTTGCCGGCCGTATCGCCCAGCGTGCAAGGCCGAGCCTGGATTACCGGCAGTCATCAATATAGTCTAGACCCCGACGACCCCTTCCCTCGGGGCTACACCCTTTCCGATACCTGGTATCGGGCGTTGGACTAGGCTTAATACCTAACGGCGACAATTATGGAAGCCTGGATCTGGATACCAATCACCTTTCTGGCTGCCTTCATGCAGGCGGCGCGGACGGCGGGGCAGAAGTATCTGACCAAGGATTTCTCCGCCGTTGGCGCTTCTTATGTGCGGTTCCTGTGGGGTCTGCCGTTCGCCCTTGTTTACCTTTTGGTCTTGAAGGAGATGGGCGGTCATCAACTGCCCACGGCGGGGTGGGCGTTTTTCCTGTTCGCGGCCCTGTGCGGGCTGTCGCAGATCGCCGCCACGGTGTTACTGGTGTTTCTGTTTTCCCTGCGCAACTTCGCCGTCGGTTCCACCTATGCCCGCACCGAGGCCCTGTTGACGGCGGTTCTGGGGGCGACGGTGTTTCACGAGGCCATCGCGGGGGCCGGCTGGGTCGCCATCGCCGTGGGCGCCGTGGGCGTCGTAGTGATCAATCTCGCCCGTACCGGGATCGCAGGCGAAACCCTTTTGCGGCGGTTGTTTCAACCCGCCGCCGGCGTCGGCCTGGCTGCGGGCCTAGGCTTCGCGGGGGCCTCCCTGTTTCTGCGCCAGGCCAGCCTGTTCCTGGGCCTGGATGATTGGCTTTTTTCTGCCGCCCTGACCCTGGTCACGGTGCTGTTGATCCAGACCGCCATTATGTCGGCTTATATGTTGCTGCGCGCCCGCGAGCAAATCACCGCGATGGCGGTCAACTGGCGTGGCTGCCTGTTCGTCGGCATTACTTCGGCGATCGGATCCGCCGGCTGGTTCACCGCCATGACCATCGAACGCGCCGCCTATGTCAAAGCCCTGGGCCAGGTAGAAATGTTGTTTACCCTGGCTCTGTCGGTGCTGTTTTTTAAGGAACGTTCCTCGCCAAAAGAACTAACCGGAATGGCCCTGGTCGCGGGCAGCATCGTCGTGTTGTTGCTGTTCGGTTAATCGCCGCGCAGCCAAGCCTGGGCCAGTTGGTGGGCGATGGCCAGGGGGGCGGGCATGCGCAACTTGGTCTGGTTCTGCCAGTTGTTGACCATTTCCGCTACTTCGTCCCGGCTGAACCAGCGGGCTTCTTCCAACTCGTTGGTGTCGACGTTGATCTCGGTAGTTTCCGCCGTGCCGAAACAACCCATCATCAAGGAAGACGGGAAGGGCCAGGGTTGCGAGAAGATATAGCGCACATCGCCGACCCGGATGCCCGCCTCTTCAAAGATTTCGCGGCGCACGGTTTCCTCGATGGTTTCGCCCGGTTCCATGAACCCGGCTAGGGCGGAATAACTGTTAGGGGCAAAGATCTTCTGCCGCCCCAGCAAGCAGCGTTCGCCATCCAGCACCAACATGATGGTGACCGGATCGGTACGTGGGAAATGCATGGCGCCACATGCTTCGTCACTGCATTTGCGGGAATAGCCGGCCTCTCCCATGCGCGATGGCTGGCCGCAGACAGAGCAAAAGCCGTTCCGGGCGTGCCAATCCAGCATGGAGCGGGACTGCGCTAGGATGGCGGCGTCCGTGCCGCTGCACGAGGCCGCCGCGCTGCGCACATCAATCCATTTGCCGTAGTCTTGCAATGGCGCGTCGGTTTTTTTCTGTCCGGCCATGGAGACATCCACCGCGAAGTGGGAGCGGCCATTGATTTGACCCAGCAACAGAACCGTCGCACCCTGGTTGATAAATGGCTGCACATCCTGCCGTTGGCACCAGCCAATGCGCATTTCCTCTCCCGGCATCATCAGGGGCCGCAACTGCCACAAGGGCAGAAAGCAGGTCTCCGGTTCGTCCATCTTCTGGCGCAGCCACTCCGCGTTCCGCCGCTCGTTACCCATTCGGTTCAACGGGCTGCCGGCGAAGGTGTTGATAAACTCCATAATGCGTCTGCTTTTTTCTGTATTTTGCGATCTGTTGGCTCGGAGGGTGCCACAAGCCGGCCCCTTCGGCAAACCCGCCCTGATATCCTGCTGCCTGAATAGGGCCGCTTAGAGCCTGCGGAAAGCGGCTGCTATCCAATTAAAATTTGGCCTTTTGATCATTGTTTGGGCGGCACTTCGATCTAGGACACTCCCGGCTTGCGCATCGCCGGACAAAAGCGGATATTGCCCACGGAAGGGCGGCTACGGACGGGCTTCTTGCCAATCCGGTCAGGTCCGAAAGGAAGCAGCCGTAACAAGTTTAGTCCGGGTTGTTGGCCGTTCTTCCACCTCATTACGTTCGTCCCCCCCCATTTATATTACCAATCCACCATGCTAGCCTGCTGGTTGAGGCCATGAGCGAAATTGATATGGATAGCGTGGCGCCTGCGGGCGCTGCAGGCACGGGGGCCGCGTCGCGGGACGCCGCCGCCTATCGCGTGCTGGCGCGCAAATACCGGCCCCAGGATTTCAGCCAACTGGTGGGCCAGGATGCTCTTGTGCGCACCATTACCAATGCCATCCGCGAAGACCGTATCGCGCATGCCTTTATTCTGACCGGGGTGCGCGGCGTGGGTAAGACGACGACGGCGCGGATCATTGCCCGCTCTTTGAATTGTATCGGCGCCGGTGGCCAGAGTGGGCCGACCATCGACCCCTGCGGGGTTTGCGAACATTGCACAGCAATCGCCGAGTCCCGCCATGTGGATGTGCTGGAGATGGACGCGGCCTCGCGTACGGGGGTCGATAATATGCGCGAACTGTTGGATGGCGTGGCCTATCTGCCAGCCTCGGCCCGCTTTAAGATCTATATCATCGATGAAGTACACATGTTGTCCCTGGCCGCTTTCAATGCCTTGCTGAAAACCCTGGAAGAGCCGCCCAGTCACGTGAAATTTATCTTTGCCACGACAGAAATCCGCAAGCTGCCGGTGACCGTGCTGTCGCGCTGTCAACGCTTTGATCTGCGCCGGGTGGGCGCGGAACTGTTGGTTGCCCATTTTGATGGCATCGTCGAGGCCGAGGGCGCGTCGGCGGAGGTGGAGGCGTTGAACCTGATCGCCGGCGCGGCAGAGGGTTCCGTACGCGATGGTCTGTCCCTGCTGGATCAGGCCATTGCCCACTGCGGCGGCAGGGTGACGGCCCGGCAGGTGCGCGAAATGCTGGGCCTGGCGGACCGCGTGCGGATCTATGATTTATTCGAAGCGGTGATGCGCGGCGACGTGGCCGGGGCCATGGGGCAATTGCGCGAACAATACGATCTCGGCGCCGATCCGGAAGTGGTTTTGCGCGATCTGCTGGAATTGACCCACCTGTTGACCCGTTTGCAGGTGGCGCCTGAAGCCGGTGCCGATCCCAGCCTGTCGGAAGTGGAGCGGCAACGGGCCGAGGCCCTGGCAGCCGGGCTTTCCATGCCCGTTCTGGCGCGCACTTGGCAGATGCTTTTGAAGGGATTGGGCGAGGTGCGAGGCGCGCCATCAGCCTTGTCGGCGGCTGAAATGATCCTGATCCGCCTAGCCTACAGCACGGACCTGCCAACGCCTATCGATGCGGTGCGCCAGGTTACCGGTGCTTCGGGGTCCGCAGGCGGCAAGGACAGCGGTGGTGCGGCGGGTCAGACGGCGTCGCTGCAGCCCGCGCCCGCCTCGGTGTTAGAGAGCCGGGTGGATAGCGGCGCGGCCGCCTCTGCGTCCGTGGTGCCAGATAAAATGCCGCTGGAGATGGGGGGAGATAGCAGCTATGAGGTGCCAGTGGATGCGTCGGCCACGCCGGAGGCATCTGGTCCCGCGCCAGATAATTGGGTGCCTTCCCAGGCGCAGGACATCGCCATCGACAGTTTCGCGGCAATTGCCAATTACGCCAATAAAGTACGCGAAGCACGCCTGTACCATCATTTGATGGAAGATGTCCGACTGGTGGCGTTCCGGCCGGGACATTTAGAAATTCGACCGGAGGACAGCGCGCCGAGCGATCTGGCGAACAATCTTCGCCGCAAGCTGGAAGCCTGGACTGGGGATACCTGGGCCGTGGTGATTAACAGCCAGGCGGAAGGGCAGGTGCCTCTTGCGGCCCAGCAGCGCCAGGCTGAGGCTGATGTGCTGGCCGATACAGAGAACGACCCGCTGGTGAGGGCAGTGCTGGACACGTTCCCCGGCGCCAAGGTTACCAACGTCCGTCCCTTTGTCGATGGCGACAGTGAGGCGGCCGCGGCAGCCCAGACCGATACATCGCGTGGAGTGGAGCAGAGATGAAAAATCTAAGCCAGATGATGAAACAGGCCCAGGAAATGCAGGGGAAGATGCAGGAAATTCAGGCCCGCATGGAAGAGGTGGAGATGACCGGCCAAGCGGGCGGCGGGATGGTCAGCGTTACCCTGAACGGCAAGGGGGAAATGCGTGGCCTGAAAGTTCTGGATCCCAGCCTAAAGGATGGCGAGATCGAGGTGCTGGAAGACCTGATCGTCGCGGCCCACAATGAAGCCAAGCACCGAGTTGAGGCCTATACCCAGGAAGAGATGGGCAAGCTGACCGGCGGTTTGAACCTGCCCGCGGGCATGAAATTACCGTTCTGAAATTACTGACCTAACTATGTTTTGAGCCCAGCCCTCGTTATGACCGGAAACCAGATTGATCAGCTGATCCAGCTGTTGGCAAAATTACCCGGCCTGGGGCCGCGCTCGGCCCGCCGGGCCGCCTTGCATCTGATCGACCGTAAGGAGAGCCTGCTGCG
>CAUZBE010000081.1:0-9480 GCA_963577885.1 Alphaproteobacteria bacterium | reverse complement strand
CTGGATTGCCTACTTCGATATCGAATTTGGTCTAATGTCTAGGAACAAAACCTTCATGATGCTGCCGGGCGCCTTTTGCGGGGCCTGGAGTTTCATCAACTTTCGCGGTCATTTCGAAGCAGCCGATTTGGACGTGTTGACGCCAGAACTACGCTATTACGATCAAGCGCCGGGTCAACCAGCGGGTGTGCGCCTGGTACGGACGGGGCTGGCTGATTTCGTTGCCTATCTGAGTAGCAGCATCAAGGCGTTAGGGCAGCCACCAATTCTATTGGGCCATTCCATGGGTGGTCTGTTGGCGCAATTGCTGGCGGCCAAGGGCCTGGCAGAAGCTGTGATCCTGCTAGCGCCGGCGCCACCCTGGGGCCTGTTGCCGTCTTCGGAGAACTAAATTGCCGCCGCCATGGGTCTGATGTCCGCAGGCCCGTTCTGGGACCAAACTCTGAATACGGCCTTTGAGATCGCGGCGGCGAATTCCTTGAATTGCCTCTCGCCGGCCCGGCAAACGGAAATCTTCGCGCAGTTCGCCCCGGAATCCGGCCGTGCCCTGTTCGAAAGCCTGTTCTGGATGTTCGACCTGGGCCGGGCCTCCTATGTCAACGCGGTGAACGTGGATTGCCCGGTATTGGGCATCTCGGGAACTCAGAACCGGGTCATCTCGCCGGCCACCGTCCGCAACATCGCGGATAAATACCTTGAAATGGCGACCTATCTGGAGTTCCCCAACCTGGGCCATATGATGATGCTGGAAGATGATTGGCGCGCGGTCGCCAACGCCTACGGCGATTGGCTGGAGACCGTTTAGAGCCTTTCAAAGTTGGCTCAAAGCCACCCGGTCCCCAAACAAATTGAGTCTACAGCCGCAACATTTTGCCTGGATTCATGATGTTATCTGGATCCAGGGCCCATTTTATGGCCCGCATGACATCCACGGCGTCGCCCAACTCTGCCTCCAGATAATCGATCTTGCCCGAACCAATGCCGTGTTCGCCGGTGCAGGTGCCTTCCATGTCCTGGGCGCGGCGTACCAGACGGTCATGGAATTCATGGGCTAGACGGTTCTCCTCCGGGTCGTCATAGTTTGCGATGATGGACATATGAAAGTTGCCGTCACCGGCATGTCCGATGAACCCAGAGTTTAAATTACTTTGGATAAGGTCTTCCTTGGTCGCCGTGATGCAGTCGGCCAGACGGGACACCGGCACGCAGACATCCGTTGCCATCACGTGCTGTTCCGGCCCCGTTGCGGCCAGGATGGCATAGTGACCATTATGCCGTGCTTCCCATAACTTGTTGCGATCTTCAGCCTTTGAGGCCCATTTGAAATCGCCCGCGCCGAAATCCGCCGCGATAGCCTGGGTCAGTTCCGCCTGCTCAGCGACCGCCGCCTCGCTACCGTGGAACTCCATGAACAGGGTGTCGCCAATGGTGTAATCATCCAACTTGCCGTATTCGCAGATCAATTTCATAGCCCAATCGTCCAACAGCTCGCATCGCGCGACGGGGATGCCGCATTGCACGATGGAGATCACCGTGTTGACGGCGGCTTCCAGCGAGGGAAAGGAACAGACCGCCGCCAATGTCGCCTCGGGGATGCCGTATAGGCGCAGGGTTACCTCGGTAATTACGCCAAGGGTGCCTTCGGAACCGACAAACAGGCGGGTCAGGTCATAGCCGGCGGAGGATTTTCGGGCCCGCCGCGCGGTCCGGATGATCCGGCCATCCGCCAGCACCACCGTCAGGGCCAAAACATTCTCGCGCATCGCGCCATAGCGCACGGTGGTGGTGCCGCTAGCCCGCGTCGCCGCCATGCCGCCAAGAGAGGCGTCGGCGCCCGGATCGACGGGGAAAAACAACCCGGTGGCGCGCAAATATTCGTTCAAGGTATTGCGTGTAACACCAGCCTGCACCGTGCAATCCAGATCTTCCGGGCTAACCCGGATGATCTGATCCATGCCGCTGACATCCAGGGAAATGCCTCCTTGCAGGGCCAGGGTGTGCCCTTCCAGGGCGGTGCCGGTGCCATAGGGGATCACCGGGGTGCCATGGGCGGCGCAGGCCTTGACGATGGCCGAAACCTCTTCCGTGCTGTTGGCATAGGCGACACCGTCGGGCGGCGCCGAGGGGTGATAGGCCTCGCCCTCGCCATGATGTTCGCGCACCGCGGGCGCGGTGGTGAAACGATCGCTAAGCAGTTTGGTCAATTCTGCGTGCAGGGCTTCCGGCAGCTGTCGGTCGGCGTTGGTATCGATGGCAAGGCTCATGGCGGGTATCCTTTTCATTAGTAGGCTAAAATTACATAACCAGCCCCGCGATGCCAGCGCCCGGCCGCTGAAATTGTGTTACAAGGCGGACAGGACGCCCGACAACGTAGAATGCGAGTGAACGTGAACCAAGCCGAGAAACAGACGATTTCTGCCTCTACCGTCCTGTTGATCCGCGATGGCGTGGACGGGTTGGAAGTATTCATGGTGGTGCGCCACACCGAAATTGTCTCCTTTTCAGGCGCCCTGGTCTTTCCCGGCGGCAAAGTTGATCCCGAGGATGTCGAGGCGCGGCAATACAGCCGTGGTGCCGAGGATATGGACGAGGGGACCCTGGCCCACCGGGTCGCTGCGGTGCGCGAGGCGTTTGAAGAATGCGGCGTGCTCCTTGCCACCAACAAGGATAGCGACGCGCTGATCGGCGCCAAGCAACTGACCGGTATAGAAGCTCGCTGGCGGGCTGATCTGACGCAAGGCAAGATTACCATGGCCGATGTCTGCCGCACCGAAGGGCTGATCCTGGCGCTGGACAAGATGGTGCATTATGCCCATTGGATCACGCCGCGCGTGGTGCCCAAGGTCTTCGATACTCAATTCTTCGTGGCCCGGGCACCCGTGGACCACGTGGCCTTGCATGATGGCTCTGAATCCACGGATTCCCAATGGCTGCGGCCCGAGCGGGCGGTGGCGGACGCGGAAGCGGGCAAGCGTACCCTGGTTTTTCCAACCCGCGTGAATTTGTTGAAACTATCGCAGTACAAAGATGTCGACGAGGCCATGGCGGTAAGCCGCGCCACCACGGTGGTCACCGTGCAGCCAGAAATAGCGGCCCACCCCAGGGGCCGAACTCTAAACATCCCCCTGGAAGCGGGCTATGCCGGCACGCAGTTTCTTGTAGAGGAGGAAGGCACGAAAGTGACCATGCTTTCATAAAGGGCCGCCCGGAATGAAGCCTGCTTTTGAACTCTTTTTAGTCAGCCATGACCGGGTCACGCTCATGGGTTCCCAAACTGGCGATAAAAGTGGCCGGTGAGCGCCCCGAGTAGCAGCTAGAACAGCCCAGAGACGACCAATGTGGCGGCAAAAAATTCGGCGGCTAGTCCGGCCGGCACGCCTACTGGGTGTGTGAATTGGCGTCGACGTCCACCCCGACAAGCGCATTAGATATCGTGCCACATCAATGGATTACAGAGATTCCGCTATTTGCAGTCTGGATTTCTTTCACGAGATCCCCACCCTTTCTTCTTTCGCATATCCACCAGGTTTCTGGCCTAAATCTCTGGACATTGCCCGCCCGGCGGACTCACGTCTCGCGTACCGAAGGGCAGGGATTTCACGTAGGCGGCCCTTTCGACCGGACTGATGGGCACAATCTAAATCGATTAGGCTATCTTGATCGGGCCGACCCGCGCTTCCCACTGGCGGCGTGCGTGGTATCCTTATTATATAGCGGACTTTTTATAGAACCTGGTCCCGAGTCGAATTGCCCTGGCCGGGTTTGCCCGGGCTGACCGGCGTTCGCGTCCCGCTTTCTTGCCTTTTGTCCGGCTTTCGCCTTGGCCCGTTCCCGGGCTTTCGCCTTGGTCATGGTTCCCTCGCATGTCGCAATAGCATTGTGGAAGTATGGTGATCTTCTTCCCCAATGTCTTTAGTCTTGCAAGGCGCGTGCGAGGCAATATACGGATTTCTTTTTCAGCAGGGTTTGCATGACCGATAATGTGACGCTCGGTACGGCTTATCGGTTCTTCGTGCCGCTCATCTTCATGACCGAACTCAACATGATCTCGAAATCGGTGATCAATGCCGCACTGGCGCGCTCACCTGATCAGAATGTCACGCTGGCCGCCTTTCACGTCGCTTTTACGCTCTATTTCGCGCTTTCCAGCAGTACCGAGGTCTGCGCCGTATTGACATTGTCTTTCTTGAAAACCAGGCGGGCGTTGGGCCGGCTTGCTCGGTTCATGGTTGTCATCGTTGCCGTACCCTGGGCCCTGGCGCAGGTGATAGCCTTTACAACGCTTGGTGACTGGGCCTTCGGCGGGCTGTTTGGGGCCAGCGACGCGGTGGTGATGCAAGCAAAATCGGCAACCTTCCTGTTATCCCTAAGCGCGCCAATTCTGATCACGCGGTCGATCTGTTTCGGTCTGATCTTGATGCATCAGCGAACCATATTTATCACCTACGCCACCTGCATCCGCCTCGCCTCGCTGGCCGTATCCCTGGCTTTTCTGCCTAAATTTCTGGCGGGCGCCGCGGTCGGCGCCGCGGCCCTTGTTATTTGCATGGCGCTAGAAACGGTAGTGGCATTGGCCTTCACGCAACGCATTTTCCGAAACCTGCCCCAGGGCACGGAGGCGGGCGCAGAAGCGCCACCAACGTTTCGTCAACAGTGGCGGTTTTCCTGGCCGTTGATGATGAACACCGCCGCCGAGATGGGGGTGGTAACCGTGGTCAGCATTTTTCTTGGTTTGACTGCGGATCCCGATCTAGCCCTGGCGGCATACAGTATCGTTTATGGTTTGGTCAGCCTGTTGATGAGCCCCATGCGCAACCTGGTTCCCACGGCGCAAACCTTAGTGAAGACCATAGCCGACCGTCGGCCGATTTTTGTCTTCGCCCTGCATCTCATTGTCTTCTTCGGATTGCTGGGCTTCGTGCTCTTTCACACCCCCCTTGAAAATTATGTTCTGTTCAACGCTATGGGCTTGAAACTGGAGCTCAGGGACTATTGCGCCCCGGCCCTCCAGCTCGCCTTCCTGATGTCCGCCGCCTGGGCCTATTCGGCACTGTTCCGAGGCCTCCTCGCGGGCGCGCGGAACACCACGATGCTGGCGGTCAGTGGCGTCTCCAGGGTCGGCGTTGCCGCCTTAATCTTAAGCGTGTCACTGTTATTCGTGACAGCCAATGGCGCCGTCATTGGTCTGGTGGCTTGGATGGCGGGATATGTGGCGGAGGCAGGGTTATTGGCCCTCCAACTCAGGCATCTAGACGCGCGGCGCGGGCGGGGCAGGATTAACGCCTAGGAGGCATAGACCTAAATGGCCGCCATTACTCCCCGGCCGGGAACAGCTCCGGGGTGCCGAAGGGCAGCGTTTCCACATAGATTGAGGCGGAGGGGAAGGCGAAGCTGCTGCCGGCCTCTTCCACGATGCGTTTGAGGGCAAAGGCCAGGTCTTCCTTGACCCGCATCCACTCCACCCACGAGGTGGTGGCGGTAAAACAATACAGCATGATGTCGATGGAGCTGTCGTTGAAGCTGTCCACGTTGATCAACGTGGTGACCTTGGCCGGGTCCACTTCGAAATCGTCGTTGTTGAAAATATGATCCTTGATACCGTTGACTATCTGGCGTAACTGGCCCTCGGTGGCGCCATACACGATGCCGACCTTCCAATAGATGCGTCGGTTCGTCATGCGGGAGAAATTGATCACCGCGTCGCCGGCCAGCTTGTCGTTGGGAATGGTAATCAGGGCCTTGTCGAACTGGCGGACCTTGGTGGTGCGAAAACCAATTTCCTCGACAGTGCCTTCGATGCCACCGCCCTTTATCCAATCGCCCTTTACAAAAATATTGTCCAAAAATATTGTCACCCCGGCGAACAAATTAGCCATCAGGCTCTGCGCGCCAAAGGCCACCGCCATGCCGACCAGGCCAAGGCCGCCCAGCACCGCGCCCACATTGAACTGCCATTCTTCCAGGGTCGCCACGACACCGACGCAGACGATGACAAAGCGCGCCAGCTTGGCGACGAATTCCTTAAGGCTATCGCCCAGGGCGGAGTGGCCAAAGGCGCCGAAGGCATTGTCGATCAGAAAGGAGAGGGGGCCGACACAGCGGTACAGGGTCCAGAAAATGGCAAAGGCGATAAGTGAACGCACCAGCCGGGTCGACAACAGCTCTACCTGCGCGGGCAATTCCACCACCTGGGCCGCAGCGTACAGACCTATGATGATAAAAACAAACCGCAGGGGCTGTTCTAGGGCGGCGACCAATTCATCATCAAAGCTGGTTTTGGTGCGCCGCGTAATGCCGCTTAAGGTTGCCAGAACGACGCGGGTAAAAACCCGGCGCAACAGTAAAAACAGCAAAAACGTCGCCAACGCCGACAGTACCTGACCGACCCCGATGCCAAACACCGCCGTCAGCCAGACGTTCGCAACCTCGGCCCACAACCCAGCCATACTATCCATCAACATTCGGCTTTATTCATTATGCCTTGTCCCCGGCGGCGGCCGACATGCGCCCCGCCGTCGCCATCATGGGCAGCAGCAGCGCGGCCAGGGTGATGACCAGGGCCAGGACGGCAAGAATGATGAATAGCGAGATGAAATTGCCGCTCATGCCCCGCAATATGGCGACGATGGGGGCGGCCAGGGCGGCGACCGACAGGGTGATCAGATACTTGATCGAGAAGATGCGGGCGCGCCAATGGTCATCGGTGTAGCGGGCGATCAAGGTGTCGTTCAGGGGGATCTGGCCGAAGACGAACAACATGACGGCGATGGCCATAGCCAGCATGGGCAGACCGGTAAGGCCCAGGGCCAGAATGCCCAGTAATAGAGCCTGGCCGGCGGCGATGATGAATAACAACGTCCGCGCTTCCTTGTTGTCAGCCAGACGGCCGCTAACCAACTGGGCCAGGGAGGCAACCGCGAAAACCAAAGCGGTGTAGCCTCCGACTGCGGCGGTGTTGCCGGCCAGAGCGCCCAGGCCATCTTCCAAGGCCTTGGGCATGATCAATGTGGTGGAGCCGAAAATCAGGCCGCCACAGGCTGTGGCGATCAGGACGACCGTAAAGACCCGGATCTGCGCGGCGCGGTAATCAGCCTGACTGCCGGATCGTTTTACTTTTTTTGCGATGGTCATAGCGCCAGCCCGGCGCAGGTAGAAACCGTAGGCGATGCCAATAACGACGCAGATCGCGCCGGGGATCATGAAGGCGGCTCGCCAATGAATGCTCTCGGTCAAGATACCCGCGGTCAGGGCCGCCGCCGCCACGCCCATGTTGCCCCAAACCCCGTTGACGCCCAGAACACGGCCCATCTTTTCCTGGCCCGAAACCACCAGGGCGATGCCCACGGGATGATAGATCGAGGCGAACAGGCCGATGGCGCCTAGGCCGATGGCGATCTGCCAGGTGTTTTGGGCAAACCCGGTCAGAAAGCAGGCACTTCCTATTCCCAGAAAAAACACCAGCATCATGCCTTCACGATTCCATCTGTCGCCGAGCCAGCCGGCTGGTATAGCGCCGCCCGCGAAGGTCACAAAACCAACCGTGGAGACCCAGATTAATTCCTCGTAACTCAATTGCCAACTATGTTCCAGGGCCAGAACCACCGTGGGGAACAGCAACATGCAAAGATGGTCGACGGAATGGCCGACGTTCAGAAACAGTAGACGAGCGCCGCTAGCACGGGAAATTTCAGCTTGATCAGTCATCTCGGCATCCTAGACCAAATTTCTAAACCGCCGCACCCGCTAAAATCGATGCCGTTCCCTCGGCCAGCACCTGACAGCCCAGAATGATGTCCGCATCGTGGCTGTCTTCCGCGAAATCGTGGCTGACGCCGCCGATAGAGGGAATAAACAACATGGCGCAGGGTATCACCGCACTGACGATCCCGGCATCATGGAAGGCGCCCGATGGCATGGCGGCCCATTTGCCCGGCGCGTGCCGTTCCGCCGCCGCTGCGAGATGTTTTTGAAAACCCTGATCCATATGCGCCGGCGCGATCCGCACCCGTGATGGTTTCGCCTCCACCTTTGCGCCGCCCCGGTTGTTGATCTCGTCCACCAGGCGATGGGCCACCACCTCGAACTTATCCAGAACCGCCATATCCGCGTCCCGATATTGCAACTCCAGTTCGGCATGGCCGGGCACAATTGACGGCGCGCCTGGTGTCAGCACGGCCCGGCCCATAGTCCAGACAGAGCGCACGCCGGCCACTTTGGGGAATTCCTCGTTGATGGCATGGGCCAGGGCATAAAGCGCGGTGGCGGCGTCCTTGCGCCCAGCCATCATGGTGGTGCCGGCATGGTTCTGCTGCCCGGTGAAGGTGAAGACCATGCCGCCCAGGCCGACAATGGTTTCCACAATGCCAATGCGCCGGCCGTCGGCCTCCAGATGCGGCCCCTGTTCAATATGCGCTTCTAAAAAGCCCAGGTAGTCGCGATCCGCCGCCCGCAGCCGCGGCACACCGTTTAACCCGGCCTGTTCCAGGGCATCTGATAAGGCGACGCCATCCTTGTCCGCCAGGCCCGCCTCGGCCTCGGCGGAAAAATCACCACAGAACGAACGGCTGCCCAGGCAACCGTAAAAGCGAGATTCCTCATCCTGCCAGGATATGGCATCCACCGCCAGGTGCCCGGTCGCCGGATCCTCGGCCAGGGCGCGCACCACTTCCAGGGCATAGATAACCCCCAGGGCGCCATCAAGCCAGCCGCCCGTGGGCTGGGTATCGGAATGAGAACCTAGCAGAAGGGCCGGGCCGGGATTACCCGAACGGCCCAGGACATTGCCGACGCCATCGATTTTTGCCGTCAGCCCCGCCTCCTGGTAACGCGCCACCAGCCAGCGCCGGGCTTGCATGTCCATCTCGGATAGCGCCGGGCGCACAACCCCCGTGCCCGTGGCCCCCATGGCGCGGAGGGCCCGCAAATCTCCCAGCAACCGATCACCGTTTATCTTGACCATATCCCGCCCACGTAGCTTCTGAATAACTGCGGCTAACAGTTTGCCTGAAAACAGGGGGCCTTGTCTGTAGCGGACTGCCGATATCTGTAACGCCCACTAACCTTGACGTTCACCCTGTGAACGCGCTAATATTCATGTTGTGAACAGCGATTCGCGGGCCGCGGATCCGGTGGCCGTTGAGGGACGGGGATGAGCAGCGAGCAGACAACTGCTGAATGGGATCTGCCGTCCGAGAAACCGGATGGCAAGACCCGCATTACCATGGAAATGCTGCACGCGGTGCATGCCGAGGAGAACCTCTCACAGCGGGGCCTAGCGGCGCGTTTGAATATTGCCCTGGGCCTGACCAATGGCTATTTGAAACGCTGCGTGCGCATGGGCCTGGTCAAGGTGCGCAAAATTCCGCCGAACCGCTATACCTACTACCTGACCCCCAAGGGCTTTGGCGAGAAAACGCGGTTGACGGCGAGCTATCTGTTCCGCTCGTTCGATTTCTATCGCCGGGCCCGCAATCAATGCGA
>CAUZBE010000080.1:0-9486 GCA_963577885.1 Alphaproteobacteria bacterium | reverse complement strand
CCCACTGTTTTTATTGGATTATTTTCTTTTTAAATCATTCCAGTTCGATGGTCCCCGGCGGTTTCGAGGTGATATCGTAAACGACCCGGTTAATGCCGCGCACCTCGTTGATGATGCGCGTAGACGTGCGGCCCAGGAAGTCGTGAGTGAAGGGGTAGTAGTCCGCCGTCATGCCGTCGGTCGATGTTACCGCGCGCAGGGCGCAGATAAAATCATACGTACGCTGGTCACCCATGACGCCAACGGTACGTACGGGCAGGATCGCGGCAAAGGCCTGCCAGATCTCGTCGTACAATCCGGCCTTCCGAATTTCGTCAAGATAAATGGCGTCGGCTTGGCGTAGGATAGCTAGTTTTTCGGCGCTGATTGCGCCCGGGCAGCGAATGGCCAGGCCAGGACCGGGGAAGGGGTGGCGGCCGACCAGACTTTCGGGCAGGCCCAGAGCGCGGCCCAGGTCGCGCACCTCGTCCTTGAATAATTCGCGCAGGGGTTCGACCAGGGCCATATTCATGCGTTCGGGTAGACCACCCACATTGTGATGCGACTTGATAGTGGCGGAGGGCCCACCAAAAGGTGAAATGGATTCGATAACGTCCGGGTACAGCGTGCCCTGGGCCAGAAAATCAGCCCCGCCGATCTGATTGGCCTCTTCCTCGAATACATCAATGAAGGTAGCGCCGATAATCTTGCGTTTCTGTTCGGGATCGCTGATCCCATCCAGCTTGCCCAGGAACAGGGTGGCGGCATCCCGATGCACCAGGGACAAATTGTAATGTTCCTTGAACAGGCCGACCACTTCCTCCGCCTCGCCCTCCCTCAGCAGGCCATGATCAACAAATACACAGGTCAATTGATCGCCGATGGCCTCGTGCAGCAGGATCGCCACGACGGATGAATCCACGCCGCCCGACAGACCACAAATCACCTTGCCGCCGCCGACCTGGGCTTTCACCCGGGCTTCGGCCTCGTGGCGGAAGGCGGCCATGTTCCAATCACCCCGACAGCCGGCTACGTTGTGAGTGAAGTTGCGTAGCAACGCCGTGCCATCGGGGGTATGCATGACCTCCGGGTGGAACTGCACGCCGTAAAAGCGCCGCGCATCGTCGGCAATAGCGGCAAAGGGGCAATTGGCGGAGGTCCCGACAACGCGAAAGCCGGGGGGAAGCTCCATCACCCTGTCGCCATGGCTCATCCAGACCTGGTGTTGTTGACCCGGTTGCCAAAGCCCATGGAATAAGCCGCAATCGTCGCTGACATCGACAAAGGCGCGGCCGAACTCCTGATGATCTGAGGCCTCAACCCGCCCGCCGAGTTGCTCGCACATAGCCTGTTGGCCATAACAGATGCCGAGCACGGGAAGGCCGAGATCAAACAAGCCCTCGGGCGCACGCGGGGTATCGCTTTGGGTTGCCGAGGAGGGTCCGCCGGAAAGGATCACGCCCTTCGGCTGAACCTCCCGCAGCGCCTCTTCACCCTTGAAATAGGGCACTATTTCGCAATAGACGCCACTTTCCCGCACCCGTCGGGCGATCAATTGAGTGACCTGGCTACCGAAGTCGAGAATTAGGATACGGTCTGTCACACGCTCATTCTTAGGTTCAAAAACGACGCCATGGAATGCCCTATTTCGGGCGATAGACGGCGACGGCAGCTTTCAAATCATCAAACTCCTTGCAGCCGAAAAAGCAGATGCGGTCCAGCTCCGCCAAATGCTTCTTCGCCATCTCTACGTTGCCCACCGCCAAGTAGGTCTCGCCCACATATTCGTGGGCGCCGCGATGATCTGGGTTCATTTTCAATGCCTGACCATAATGTTTGAAGGCCGCGTCATATTGGCCTAGTTTACGGTGCGCATACCCTAGATAGTTGTAGGTATCCGCCGTAGCGATGTTTCCCGCGACGTCGCGTTCCAACAGATTGATCGCGCCGGCCCAATCCTTGGCGTCGATCGCCTTGCGCGTCGCAGCCGCCCAGGGGCTATCGCTGTCCTCATCGTACCCCCCCGCCGCCAAGGCTGCTGGCGCCAACAACATCATGGCGATCAGACTAAAAATTATGCACCTCATGGCAATCCCCAGTTTTTTCGCATCAGCCCTCCAAACTAACACCATCAGGTGCGTCCGCGCCAGCCAGGCGGCGCTGCAAGACGGCGACAAAAAAGCCGTCTGTGCCATGCTGGGCCGGCGTCAGGCGCAGGTAGGGATCATCACAGGGACATACGGCACGGTCAGGGCTCGTCATCGCCTCGTCCCAGACGCGGCTGATGGGCAGGACTTCGAACTCTGGCTGGTCGGCCAGAAAGCCCTCTACCTGGTCTTCGTTTTCTTCCATCAGGAGTGAACAGGTAGCATAAATCAGGCGTCCTCCGGGGCGCACCAGGGGCGCCGTGCTGCGCAGTATCCGGCTTTGGGCGGCGCCATAACGGCTCAATTTCTCCGCCCCAAGGCGCCATTTACTTTCGGGATTACGGCGCCAGACGCCGCTGCCGCTGCACGGTACATCCAGCAGCAGGCAATCCACCTTGCCCGCCAGCCCGGATAGGGTGGCCGCGGCGGCCGCCTCGCCGAGCGCATGGGCCTGAACATTGCGCACCCGGGCCCGCTGCAATCGGGCCCTCAGGGGCTCGAGCCGCCGGGCGTCGCTGTCGAAGGCAAAAATCTGGCCTTTGTTTTCCATTTGCGCCGCCAGGGCCAAGCTTTTTCCCCCCGCCCCGGCGCAATAATCGACCACCTGCTGGCCTGGTCTGACCGCGCACAACAGCGCCACGAGTTGCGAGCCTTCGTCCTGAATTTCGATGCTGCCGTCGAGATACAAAGCGTGCTTGGACATGGTCCGGCGGGCATCGAGACGCAGGGCGGTCGGGGCGAGGCCACCGGGCGTGATACCAATATCGTCCTTCGCCAGTTTGACAGCGACCCTTGCCAAGGTGGACTTCAAAAGATTGACGCGCAGATCAACCTCGGCCCGGCCCAAAAAAGCCGCCATTTCCCGCTCCAGGTGCGCACCAAACCGCCGCGCCAGGGATGGGCCCAGCCATTCAGGGTAATTTCCTGTTACCCAGGCCGGCGCCGGCGCAGCCGCCGCTTGCGACAATTGCGTCAGCGCCGCCTGTTCCTGGTCATCCAGGTTGGCGGGGCAGAATTTTTGGCCATCAAACAGGGTGGCGACTTCGCCGGCATTTGCCGTGCCTGCACTCATCAAATGGGCCAGCACCAGGTGGCGGCTGTCCGCGCCACTGGCCCGCCAGGCGTATTCGCCCTGGCGGCGCAAAATATCGTACACGGTTTCCGTCACCGCCCTGCGGTCCTTGGCGCCGGCGTAACGGCGGTTGCGAAAAAAGCTCGCGACCAGGCGATCTGCCGGGGCCGTGGCAGCGGCGATTTGATCCAGCAATTCGATGGCGGCCTGGATCCGCGCGCCGGGTGTCATGGTGTTGCATATCCTCTACGAAGGGTTAAGGGGATAATTCGGCGCTTCGCGGGTCAAGGCGACATCGTGCACATGACTTTCCCGGAAACCGGCCTGGGTGACCCGGACGAATTCGCACCGCTGGCGCATTTCCTCCAGGCTGCCGTTGCCCGTATAGCCCATGGCCGCGCGCAGGCCGCCGATCAATTGGTGAATGATGTTGGCGACCGGGCCTTTGTACGGCACACGGCCTTCCACACCTTCGGGCACCAGTTTCATGGTATCGCGGATTTCCTCCTGGAAATAGCGGTCCGCCGAACCCCGCGCCATGGCCCCCAAAGAGCCCATGCCGCGATAGGATTTATAAGACCGGCCTTGATACAAAAAGACCTCGCCAGGCGCCTCTTCCGTGCCGGCGAGGAGCGAGCCAATCATGGCGCAATCGGCCCCGGCGGCGATGGCCTTCGCCAGATCGCCGGAATATTTGATGCCACCATCGGCGATAACTGGGATGCCGCTACTCCGGCAGACCTCCACCGCCTCCATGATGGCGGTCAGTTGCGGCATGCCCACGCCGGCGACGATCCGCGTTGTGCAGATCGACCCGGGCCCGATGCCCACCTTCACCGCGTCGGCACCGGCGTCCATCAGGGCCTTGGCGCCATCCCCCGTGGCCACGTTACCGGCCGCCAGTTGGGTATAATTGCTCAATTTCTTGATCTCGTTGACGCTGCTCAGCACGCCGGCCGAATGGCCATGGGCCGTATCGACGACGATCAGGTCGGCACCGGCATCGATCAGGGCTTCGGTCCGGGCCAAGCCATCGGGGCCAATACCGGTGGCGGCGGCAACCCGCAGGCGGCCTTGTTCATCCTTAGCGGCATCGGGATACGTGGTGGCCTTTTCCATATCTTTGACGGTGATCAGGCCGACGCATTTGTAATTTTCATCGACCACCAACAGCTTTTCGATGCGGTACTGGTGCAACAGGCGCTTGGCCTCGGTGCTATCGACGCCGTCGCGCACGGTGACCAGATTTTCGTGGGTCATCAATTCCTTCACTGGCTGGCGCTGATCCGTGGCGAAACGCACATCCCGGTTGGTCAGAATGCCAACCAGGCGGCCCGAGCCTTCTTCCACCACCGGGATCCCGGAAATGCCATGGGTCTGCATCAGGTTCAGGGCGTCCGCCAGACTTTGATCGGGATGGATCGTAACCGGGTTGACCACCATGCCAGCCTCAAACTTCTTCACCCGGCGCACTTCGTCGGCCTGTTCGGCGATGCCCAGATTCTTATGGATGACGCCGAGGCCACCCAACTGCGCCATGGCGATGGCCAGGCGATGTTCGGTCACAGTATCCATGGCCGAGGATAGCAGGGGAATACCCAGGGAAATGGCCCGGGTGACCTGGGTGCGGGTAGTCACCTGATTAGGCAGCACCGCCGAGGCGGCCGGTTTTAGGAGAACATCATCGAATGTCAGCGCTTCGGAAATTTCCATATTACCGTCTGCCTCCTGTATTTCGACCGCAAAAATGGGGCGCAAGCAGCGCCCCGATGTGGAGAGATTGAAACCCCGGAAATGCCGATGAATTTCGCGCAGGGCTCTGTTGGGGGCAGCCGGGGCCTGCCATCCGGCCTCGTTTATTATTCGCTTCGACGGTCAGCGTCTGCCTCTGCTTCCATGTCGCCTTGGACGTTACCATTCCGGTCATCGCCATACATGGCCGGATAATGTTTCGTGAACGAGGCTAGGATATCGTCGAAGGGTAAATCGGCATAGGTGCCGTGATCGGTGATGTATTCCATGTGCCGGTTGCCGGCGACATCGAAGGGATGAAATACGGAATCGTTCCGGCCATCGAACTCCAACGGCAGGGTGCCGAACTTTTCGCACAGGCTTAGATTAAAGACCGGCGTCGCCTTGACCCATTTGCCTTCCAGATAAATTTCCACATAGCCGTGATAGACAAACAGATCAGTCTGCATCAATTCGATCATCCGCTTTGACGCCAGGTGATTGCGGACATCGGCAAAGCCGAGGCGGGCCGGAATGCCTAGGGCCCGGCAGGCGGCCGCCATCAGGGCGCCTTTGGTAATGCAAAAACCGTTGCCCCGTTCCAGCACGGCGCTGCCCTTCATGCCCATTTCGGTCATCTCGACGCTATAGGGGTCATAGCGGAATTCGTCGCGCACAGCGTAATACAGACGCACGGCCTTCTCCAGATCCGTGCCCTGTTCGCCGCCGGCCCGGCGGGCAAAGGCAGTCACCGCCGCGTGGTCACTGTCCACATAGGCGCCGGGCCGAAGATAGACTTCAAGATCCTCAATAGATGTTACTTCACTCATCACACTATTTCCCGGCGCCGTCGCGCGTCTGTCGAGCTGAATCGTGCCTTCGTATAGCGCAAATTTGTTGGCGTGCCTATATTTCCGACTGGCCCGAAGCAGCGCCGTCGCCGCGGAAGCCCGTGGCCACCACATACATCTCGGCCGAGCCGGAGCGGGAGGCCTCGGGCTTGGCATGGCGGACCACGGCAAAGTCCCGTTTTATGGTGGCCAGCAAGCCCTGCTCGGCGCCACCCTGCCAAACCTTGGCGACAAAACCACCGCCTGGCCGTAGCACCGCCCTGGCCAGGTCCAGGGCCGCCTCGGCCAAGGCGATGATGCGCAGATGATCGGTGGCCCGATGCCCCGTGGCGGGCGGCGCCATATCGCTTAGGACCAGATCTGCGAGCCCGCCGAGGGCCGCGCGGATGGCTTCCTCGGTGGCCTGATCGGCAACATCGGCAACCAGCGTTTGGGCCCCCGCGATCGCGGCCATTTCGTTGATATCGACAGCCAATACTTGGCCGCTCGGACCCAGGGCGTTGAGCAGAACCTGGGTCCAGCCGCCGGGCGCGGCGCCCAAATCGACCACCGCCAGGCCCTTTGCCAAAAGGCCGTATCTTTCATCCAATTGTAGCAACTTGTAGGCGGCGCGAGACCGGTAGCCGTCCTTTTTCGCGGCGATAACATAAGGGTCGTTCAATTGCCGTTGCAGCCAGCGGGTGGACGAGTTTGTGCGCCGCCGGGCCGTGCGCACACGCACCGTCAAATTGCGCCCCGAGGGCCGGGATTTGCCGCCGCCGCTTTTCCCGGCGCCACTTTTACGTTTACCACGCGTCTCCGAGGTCATGCCGCTGCACCACCGGGGGCGCCCTTCCGCGGTTGGTGGTCATCCCAGCGCATCAGTGATAACAGCAACCCTTCACGCACGCCACGGTCGGCCACCCGCAGCTTCTCGCACGGCCAGGTACGGCGGATTGCTTCCAAGATGGCGCAACCCGCCACCACCAGATCGGCCCGTCCGGGGCCAACGCACGGCTGGGCCGCCCGCTGTTCCAGGTTCATACAGCGTAATTGCTCGGCGGCGGACTGGGCATCCGCAAAGGTCAGCCACAAACCATCAATTCGCTGGCGGTCATATTTCTCCAACCCCAGATGAACCCCCGTCAGGGTGGTCACGGTGCCGGAGGTGCCTATCATTTGCACCCCGCCCCGGCGCATTTTTTCCTTTATCCCGTGCGCCGTTTCAAAGGCGCGGAGATCATCGAATACGGACCGCACCAGAGCTTCGTACTGATCAGGGCTGAAATCGCCGCTGCCATGACGCTCGGCGATGTTGACCACGCCAAGGGGCAGCGACGTCAGGGCGATGGGTTCAATGGCCGAATCCGGATGATGTTTCGCCCAAATCAATTCGGTACTACCACCGCCGATATCGAACACCAGGACATAACAGGCCTCTGCCCCCAACAGGGGCCGGCAGCCGGCGACGGCCAGACTGGCTTCCTCCTCGGCCGTGATCGTCTCTAAATACAAGCCGGCCTCTTTGTCCACGCGGGCCAAAAATTCATCGCAATTTTGCGCTTTCCGGCAGGCGGCGGTAGCTACACAGCGGGCGCGGGTGACTTTGCGCCGGCGCATTTTGTCGGCGCAGACTTGCAAGGCCGCGATGGCCCGGTCCATGGCTTCCACGGACAGGCGGCGGCTGCCTTCGACCCCTTCACCCAAACGGACAATGCGGGAGAAGGCATCGACCACGCGAAAGCCTTCCGCCAACGGGCGGGCCACCAACAGCCGGCAGTTGTTGGTGCCCAGGTCGATGGCCGCATAGGTATGGCCCGGCGGCACCGCCGCGGCCCGCTTCCGCCCGGCCCCTTTGTTATCATCCCGTCCCGACACCGCGATCCTTGCCTCTTACGCTTACTAATATTGCCTGACCTTAACTTGACCCCTCGGCGGGGTCCTGGCAATAGGCGGGGCACAACACAGCATCAGTTGACATCCCTGTGGCTGCTACATAAGTTGCGGCCGGTATTTAAATTTGGACCAAATTCGGCCCGTATTTGTGCCTGAAACTCTCGCTGGGGGCTCGTCTAATGGTAGGACAGCGGACTCTGACTCCGTAAGTCCAGGTTCGAATCCTGGGTCCCCAACCATCCGCATCAATAGCCAGCAGAATTCGCCCGGAAGACGGGCCGGCTTTTGCGACAGCCTCAGGGCTCCGTGCGGCGCTAGCCGAGGCGGTGCATGCATTCAGAATAGAGCTGACTGCGCAGGGCATTTTCCCGCAACGAGGTGGCCTTTCCGGAGCCGCCGGCCGTCTCGGGCGCACTATGCCATGGACCGGGAGACCGCCAAAAGTGTTAAGGTAGGGCCGTTACGAGAGGAGCATTCAAGATGTTTCACACTGAAATTTGCGATTTGCTGGGGATCCGCTATCCCATCCTGCAAGGCGCCATGCAGGGGGCCGGCG
Organism: Alphaproteobacteria bacterium; assembly: GCA_963577885.1. Classification (GTDB taxonomy): domain Bacteria; phylum Pseudomonadota; class Alphaproteobacteria. The sequence goes on along the minus strand of CAUZBE010000080.1, from coordinate 1,275 downwards.
GGGCACGTCTGGTTGCCGCCACGTCGGAAGCGGGGGGCCTTGGTATATTGCCCACCTTTGGCGGTACGGAAGACGCCCTGCGCGCGGATATCGAGGCGGCCCGGCGATTGACCGAAAAACCGGTGGCGGTCAATATCACGCCCATGGGTCGGGCCTTCACCGAGTCCCGGGCCCGTATCTGTATAGAGATGGAAGTGCCCATCGTCACCACGGGCCGGGCCGACCCGGGCGAGGCCGCCGTCGCCACCTTGAAAGAGGCCAGGATCATCGTCTTGCCGGTGGTGCCTACGGTGCAACATGCCTTGCGGGTGCAAGCAGAGGGAGTGGATGCGGTGATTGCATCGGGCAGCGAGGCGGGCGGCCATGTAGGCGGGGTGGCAACCCTGGCTCTGGTGCCCCAGGTTGTGGATGCCCTGGATATTCCCGTTCTGGCGGCGGGGGGCATTGGCGATGGCCGCGGCTTTCTCGCCATGCTGGCCCTGGGCGCGGTTGGAGTTCAACTGGGCACGGCCTTGATCGCGACGGAAGAAGCAGACGTGAATGATTGGTACCGCGATGCCATCCTGGCGATGAACGCCACGGATACCATCGTTTCCGCCGTTCTGACCGGGGCTACGGTGCGCTGCATCGCGACGCCCGAAATTAAGGCCTACGAGGCGGCCCGGTTGTCCGGTGCACCGAGAGAGAAAATGCAGCGCCTGCGCCAGATCGCGCGGCAAAATTATGGCCATTCCGACAAGACGGACCGTGGCAAGCGGGACCAGGGCACGGCCGGCCAGATCGCCGGTATGATCACCGAAATCCGGCCGGCGACTAAAATTATCGAAGATATGATCCGGGATGCGGCTGCCTTGAGCGCCGATCTGGCCAGACGGGCCCAGGTCAGCAAAATAGCGGCAGAATAGAGGCTGGCCTATCGGCCATAACAGATCGGTAAGGTTGCCTGCGCTATCACCGCACCCCGGCGGCGTCTGTCACATTAAATCCACAAACTTATTCACGGGACCAATGAAACCACGCATTCTGTTCATCGTTCACCAAGAATCGTCCAATCCCGGCCGGATCGGCCAAATGGTGGAGGAATTTGCCTGTGAACCGGTAATTTGCCGCCATGCCTGTGGCGACCCCTTGCCCGAGAGTATGGATGATTATGCCGCTGCGGTCATTTTTGGCGGCCCCATGAGCGCCAACGATGATCATTTGCCCGCCATTCGAAACGAGCTGGATTGGCTGGAGGTCCCGTTGCGGTCGGACAAGCCTTTTCTGGGAATTTGT
>CAUZBE010000079.1:0-9519 GCA_963577885.1 Alphaproteobacteria bacterium | reverse complement strand
AGGCGGCCGAAGCGTTCGAAAAATCCGGCGATTGGACATCGTTCACTGCGTAACTCAAAAACTCTAAAGCGAAGGAGACCAGGCAGATGAAACCGACCGACCAACAACTCCAGGATATTGCCGCGACCTTTGGGGTTACCTTGACGGCGGAGGACGCCAAATTTTTCTCTGCCGTATTGGGCCCGCAGTTCGAATTGACCGATGCCGCCCTCAGCGGACCCGATGCTCTGCCGGTTGTCAAATACCCCCGCAGTCCCGGCACCCGGCCCTCGGCCGAGGATAACCCGCTCAACGCCTGGTACTACAAGACCGAGGTGAAGGGCGCTTCGTCGGGTAAACTCGCCGGTAAGACCGTGGCATTGAAAGACACCGTCCTGCTGGCTGGCGTGCCGCTGATGAACGGCGCCTCGGTCATGGAAGGTTATGTGCCGGAGGTCGATGCCACCATCGTCACCCGGATGCTGGACGCGGGTGCCACGATTACCGGCAAGGCGGTCTGTGAGTATTTCTGCCTTTCAGGCAGCAGCCACACCTCGTCCACCGGCCCGGTGCATAACCCCGTCAAATATGGCTATTCGGCAGGCGGCTCGTCTTCGGGCAGCGCCGCATTGGTGGGCTCTGGCGCGGTGGATATGTCCATCGGTGGCGATCAGGCCGGTTCAATCCGCATACCGGCGGCGTTTTCTGGCATCGTGGGCATGAAGCCGACCCATGGGTTGGTACCCTACAGCGGTATTATGAGTATGGAAGTAACCATCGATCATGTTGGGCCCATGACCGCCACCGTGGCCGATAACGCGCTGTTGCTGGAGGTATTGGCGGGCCCCGATGGTTATGATAGCCGGCAGGCCGGCGTACGAGCGGATAGCTACACGGAGGAGTTGGACCGCGGCGTAGAGGGCCTGCGCATCGGTATCATAGACGAGGCATTTGGGCGGGAGGAATCCGAGGGCGCAGTCGATACGGCAGTGCTGGCGGCGGCCGATCTTTTGGCTAGCCTGGGCGCCAAAGTGGAACGGATCTCCGTGCCCATGCATACGGAGATAGGTAAGATTTATATGCCGATGATCGCCGAAGGCATGTCGCGCCAATTCACTTTTGGCGGCGGCGTGGCCAGCGGGGCGGCGGGCTTTTATCCACCGAGCCTGATTGAAAAGATCAACGCCGCTGGGCAGCGGGCGGATGAATGGCCCGATACGGTGAAGGCTTTGACCCTGTTGGGCGCCTGGGTCAGCCAAACCTATGGCGGACGGATCTATGGCAAGGGACAAAATATCAAACGCCAGGCGACACAATATTACGAAGATCTGTTCCAGGAATGGGATCTACTGCTGACGCCGACCTTGCCCATGGCAGCCATGCCCTTGCCGGGGCCAGATGCTGACCGGTTTAGCAAAATTGAGCAGGCTTGGTGCATGCTGGGCAATACCTCGCCCTATAACTTTACTGGCCACCCGGCCATTTCAGTCCCCTGTGGCCGCAACGCCGATGGCCTGCCCGCCGGCCTGCAGCTAATTGCCAAGCGCTATGACGAACGCACGATTTACCGCGCGGCGGCAGCGTTCGAGGCCAACTACGATTGGAAGGCGGCGTAGAAAATCGATTGGCTCTGCCTACGCCCTAACGGTCTTTCGTGACCTGCCCGGTACCCGTTAACCTTAGCTAGCCAGAGACGATGTGATTAGAATAATCACGGCAATTGAAATTAGGTTGAGTAGAGAACCGGTCTTGGCTATCTGGGCCACGGCCAACTCTTTGCTAGCAAAACAGTGCCGTTAAGCGGCATTGCTGCCGGCATCATGTAGGCACAGGACGCCACCAGGGCCATGAGGATGGGCAGCTTTAAGGGAGCGCGCCCGTGCTAACAGCGACCGTTGCGACGATGAGTAGAAAGGCCGCGGTGGTTGCCGTGTCGGAAGTTATCTCGGTCAGAAAAATGATCAGCGCCGTTACGGCTGCTACCAGGACGATGGTTGGAAGGTCTTCCGACCCGGCTTGCCCGCGGCCGACGGTATCGGCCAAGCCATTTTGGCAATGGTGTGGGCCAGGCTTAGGCCGCCCCCGAAGAGCAGTAAAATTCCCCAGGGCCAAGGGAAGGCGATTAAGGACATAAGGTCGGTGACGGTCACCGGTAAGGCTTCGGTCAACCACCAGGAAGCTATCTAGAACGCCAAACCTGGAACTTTTTAGGCTTCAGGCGGGGGATGCCATCCGGCATGGGCGAGATGGTGATGCCCAGACCCAGAATGGATCCGGCCAGCACCGTGACGCGCCGCAGGGACCTCTTTTTAGCGTTCGCCGTTTGGATCACAGGAGATAACTATCGCAATATCGTGACCAAAGCAGAAAAAAGGCGCCGCCATAAATCGTGACGGCGCCCAATTTCAGATCGATGCGGCTACATTTTTTTCCAGTTCGTGCCTTGCTCGAATGCGTGGGCGGCACGATAGATCGTGGACTCATCGAAGTGTTTACCGATCAACTGCATGCTAACCGGTAATCCCTTTGACATGCCACACGGAATTGCCATAGCCGGATGATGGGTGATATCAAATGGCGCGGTATTATAGAGCATCTCCAGGGCCCGTTGCACATATTCTTCGCGCGAGGCATCGGGGCCGGGCAGGGGGGTTGACTTAATCGGCGTAGTCGGCGTCAGCAATAGATCGTATTCCGCTAACACGGCATCATAGGCGGCGGTCAACAGGCGCGTGATATTCATGGCCTTGCCGTAATAACGGCTGCCGTGCTGCTTTTTAATGTAGGTGCCGAACATAGTGAGAAGTTTGGTGGTTTCTGACATCTCATCGGCCCGTTCACGCCAGCCGCGGTGTTTGTCCATCAATGAGGTGACATAGAGATCTGGCCGGCTGACACCATAACCATCGCCATGCATCATGGTCTGGGTCAGGCCCTCTATACCAATTGGCATCCAGAGTACACCGCCCAGGGCATGCATGGGGATAGAGACTTCCTTCACTTTGGCGCCCATGGATTGTAGTTGTTTTACCGCAGCGCGAACTTTGGCATTGACATCTGATTCGGCGTTTTCCGCCTCGTAACCTTCCTTGATCACGCCGATTTTCATGCCCTTGAGGCCCTTGGCGCCTTGTAGGGCCTGGGTATAGCGGGCTGTTTTCACGTTGTATTGGCGTGGGTCGTAACCGTCCTCGCCGGCAATCACTTCCATCAACACGGCGTTATCCTCGACCGTATCGGTCATGGGGCCTGTATGATCCACATAGACTTCGATCGGCATGATGCCTGTGTAGGGCACCAGGCCATGAGTTCCTTTCATGCCATAAATGCCGCAGTAAGAAGCCGGCATGCGGATAGAGCCACCCTGGTCACCACCCATGGCCATGTCGACTTCCTTGGCCGCGACCAAGGCGGCGCTACCAGACGAGGAACCGCCCGCCGAGTACCCCATCTTGTGGGGATTATGCACGGCGCCAGCGGCATTGGTGTGGCTTCCGCCCGAGAGGCAGAAGGATTCGCAATGGGCCTTGCCGACAATGGTACCGCCGGCATCTAGAATGCGGGTCACCACGGTAGCGTCAATTTCCGGTACATAGCCTTGCAACGTCGCAGCACCGTTCATCATGGGCACGCCGGCCAGCATGATATTGTCTTTCAAGACGATGGTCTTGCCCTTGAGCTTGCCACGGGAGGCGCCGTTGACTGTGGATTTCACGTACCAGGCATTATATTTGTTCTCGTCTCCGCTGGGGCGATAACCGGGTGTCCGCGCATATTTAACCTGCGGCAGATTATCAGACATGGCGTCGACAATGTTGTACGCATCGACATTGGCACGCATCAAATCGATGTACGAGGCGACATCAGCCTCCGTCAGGTTAAGGCCGATTTCCTCGGCAACTTCCCAGAGTTGATCGGGAGTAGGGACTTGGACCGCCATTTTGTGCTCTCCATTGCTGTTTAGTTTATATATTTCGGAATTCAACGCCGTTGCTTGAACAAAATTCTAACCCAAAACGCTTGCTTGGTGCCACGGCAATTCTATCATGTTAGTAGCTGGCAGAGGTGAGCAGACAAATAGGGATGAAACATGGATCTGGGACTGAAGGGATTACGCGCGGTGGTTAGCGGTGGCACCAAGGGGATTGGCCGCGCCGTGGCCGAACTTTTGGCCGACGAGGGCGCAGCCGTGGCAATTTGCGCCCGCGATGGGGAGGAGGTTGTAGGTACCGTCGCCGCCCTGCAGGCGCGCGGTGTATCCGCGTTCGGCCAGGCGCTCGACGTATCCAATGGGCCCGATTTGAAAGCCTGGGTCGAAGGTGCTGCGGAGGCGCTGGGCGGACTTGATATCGTTGTTGCTAATGTTTCTGCCTTGGCCATCGCCAGTGACGAGGATGCCTGGCGCCAGGGTTTCGACGTCGATTTGATGCACAGTGTTCGCATGGTCGAGGCAGCGATGCCTTGGTTAGAAAAAAGCACCGCCGCCTCGATCGTTACGGTTTCTTCCGTCTCCGGCCGGGAAATTGATTTTGCCGCCGGCCCCTATGGCGCCTTCAAGGCGGCCTTGCTGCATTACACCCAGGGTTTGGCCAATCAGCTGGCCGGCAAAGGCATTCGCGCCAATTCGGTTTCGCCCGGCAATACCTATTTCGACGGCGGCGTCTGGCAACAGATAGAGCAGGGCGATGCCGACTTCTTCGCGCAAGCCCTGGCGCTTAACCCGACCGGGCGCATGGCGAAACCCGAGGAGGTCGCCCGTGCGGTCGCCTTTTTGGCCAGCCCCGCTGCCTCGTTCATCATGGGGACGAATTTGGTGGTGGATGGTGCCCTGACACGGGGCGTTCAATTGTAGTGCCGTATTTCTGTAAGTTGAAGACGAAAGGTTTTCGGGGTGGCCGATAATCTACTGGCACAAATTGAACACGCCATGCCGTTGGTGATGGCTTCATTACAGCTTGATGATGCTCGTTTGGGCGACAGACGGCTGGGCCTGATCGTAGTCGATATCGTCAACGGTTTTGCTACCGTGGGCGGTGGCAACATGGCGCCACCGACGGCAAACCCGAAGATTAGCCAGATGGTCCTGGAAGCCGACCGGCTGGCGCGTTCTTTCGCGACGCAAGACTGGCCCGTGCTGGCTTTTTTGGATAGCCATGATCCCGGTAAGCCGGAACCGCCCTATCCGCCCCATTGCGAAGTCGGAACGGGGGAGGAAAATCTGGTGCCGGAGTTGAGCTGGTTGGAGGACGAAGCTAACGCGACCCTGGTACGCAAGGATTGTATTAATGGGTTCGTTGGCGCGATACGGCGCGATGGCTCCAACGCATTGGTGGATTGGTTAAATCAGCACGAGATTACGGATGCGTTGGTGGTTGGCATCTGCACGGACATCTGCGTCATGGACATGGTTTTGACCCTGTTGTCGGGACGCAATCATGGCATGGTGCCCGCTCTGGCTGAGATCCATGTTTATGATCAAGGCTGTGCCACTTATGATCTGCCCCGCGCGGCGGCGGAAGAACTAGGCTTAGGCGCTGCCGCGGCCCATCCGCAGGGCGCGGCCCATCACATGGGGTTGTATTTTATGGCAGCGCGTGGCGCCCGTCTGGTTGATCAGGTGGTGGTTTAATTGCCCTGCAATTTTTTCATGGCCCGGCGCACGGCCCGTCCCGCGGCCCTGGCGCGGTCTTCGTCAGCGGCGATTTTCTTAGCTTCTCTGACCAAGCTGTGCGCGGCGCGCGTCGCCTGTTCCCGAGCCATCGGGTCGGAGGCGATTTTTTGCGCCGCATAGCGGGCAATATGCCGTAATAGAAATGCCATGGTACCAGCATAGCCAATCGAGTGATCGGCGGCTATAGCGCTTGCTGGGCCCAGGCCTCGTGTTGAAGAATGGTTATTCGCTTCTGATAGTCTCCGTGTCCCTCGTTGCCCTGTACAGGTTTTCCGACGATGCCCAAGATTAAGTCTAAAATTGATCCCAATGACCCTGGTTTCCAGGAAAACCGCGCCGATATGTTGGCTCAAATCCAGGCGTTGCGTGAACGGGAAGGCAGGGTCCGGGCCCGTTCGGAGAAAAGCCGGGTTCGGTTTGAGAGCCGCAACCAGTTGCTGCCCCGGGATCGGCTGGATCTGTTGCTGGACCGCGGTGCGCCGTGGTTGGAGTTGTCCACCCTGGCTGGTTATGAAACCTATGACGACGATGGCGGCGAGAACATCTCTGGCGCCCGCCTGATTACCGGTATAGGTGTGGTCTCTGGGGTACGGTGCGTGGTGATCGTGGACGATTCTGGCATTCTGGCTGGCGCGCTGCACACCCACGGTGTGGACAAGATGGTCCGCGCCTTTGATGTCGCGCTAGAGAACAAGCTGCCGACGATCCACCTGGTGCAGTCGGCTGGCGCGGATTTGCTGGATTATGTACCGGCGACGTTGGTGCGCGGCGGCGGCATGTTTTACAAACAGGCCAAGCTGTCGGCGGCTGGCTGCCCGGTTATTTCGGTAGTGCATGGCGCCTCCACTGCCGGGGGGGCCTATATGCCGGGTATGTCCGACTATGTGGTCATGGTGCGCAAACAGGCCATGGCCTTCCTCGCCGGGCCGCCTCTGCTGCGCGCCGCCACGGGTGAAATAGCAGCAGCGGAAGATTTGGGCGGTACCGATATGCACGCCAGCATTTCGGGCTTGACTGAGCATGTGGCCGAGGACGATGCCGAGGCAGTGAGCATCTGCCGGGATATCGTCTCGCGCTTGAACTGGCCGGCTCGCCTGGCCCCCACGCGTCCGCGAAGCTGGGCCGAGCCGGCCTACGATATTGACGAATTGTGTGGAATTGTGCCGGTAGAGTACCAAAAACCTTATGACGTCCGCGAGGTGATCGCACGGCTGGTGGATGGCTCCGACTTCCTTGAATTCAAGGCGGAATACGACGCTCAGACAATTTGTGGCCAGGCCTCGGTGATGGGCCTGCCCTGTGGTCTGATCGGCAATAACGGGCCCATCACCCCACAGGGTGCGACCAAGGCCGCGCAATTCATGCAGCTTTGCGATCAATCGGGCACGGCGTTGGTCTATCTGCACAACACCACGGGATTCATCGTTGGACGGGAGCCGGAGGAAATGGGCATGATCAAACACGGCGCCAAGATGATACAGGCCGTCTCCAATGTCTCCGTGCCGAGGATCACATTGATGATTGGCGCTTCGTTCGGCGCCGGCCATTACGCGATGTCGGGCTGGTCCTATGAGCCGCGCTTTATTCTCGCCTGGCCGAATTTCCAATGCGGTGTCATGGGCGGTAAACAGGCCGGCCTGGTCATGCGTATCGTGCACGAGGCCAAGGCCAAGCGTCAGGGCACGCCGCTAGACGAGGCGGAATTAGATGCCTTGGAGGCCAAGGTGATTGACCTCTACGACAGCAACGCCTCGGGCTATTACCATACCGCGCGCATGTGGAATGACGGCATGATTGATCCCCGTGATAGCCGTACCGCACTGGGCCTGTTGCTGACGGCCTGCGATGAGGCGGAACGCCGTAGTCTCAATCCTAATAGCTTTGGCGTGGCACGATTTTAAGTTATTTGACAATGGATCAAAAATTTAAAATCATTAAAACCAATGGCTTGAACCTACGTATTGCTATATCAGGTGACGGACCGTTGGTGTTGTTGATCCATGGCTGGCCAGAATCCTGGTATTCCTGGCGGCACCAGATAGCGGTCCTGGCCGCGGCTGGTTACCGCGTTGCGGCACCCGATGTCCGCGGCTATGGCGGCTCTGACAAGCCCGCCGCGATCCATGCCTATGACATGGCGACCATCACTGCGGATATGGCGGGGCTGATCACAGCCTTGGGCGCGGAGCAGGCGGTGGTGATCGGCCATGATTGGGGGGCGCCGATTGCCTGGAATACTGCCCTGCTGTACCCAGACCGTGTGCGTGCCGTGGTTGGCTTGAGCGTACCCTATACGGGCCCAGGCCCGGCGCCCTTCATTGATGTGGTCAGACAGGTCTATAAGGATAAGTTCTTTTATCAGATCTACTTTCAGGAACCGGGCGTGGCTGAGGCCGAATTAGAGGCTGACGCGCGCGACAGTCTGCGCAAAATCTATTACTGGATTTCGGGTGAGGGCCTGCGGGCCGCGCCGCCGCACAGCAAGCCAGCGGATGCGAAACTGTTGGATGGCTTGGGTGATCCGGGCGTGATGCCCGCCTGGATGCGCGATGAGGACTTAGACTACTACGTTGCCCAGTTTGAGGGCAGTGGTTTTCGCGGTCCCCTCAACCGCTACCGCAACTGGCACCGCGACTTTGCCCTGTTGTCGCCCCTGGCTAAGCAGAAAATTCAACAACCCGCCGCCTTTATCGCCGGTTCGTTGGAGCCCGTTCTAAACTTCGTGCCCGGCGCCGATCTGGTTGCCATGATGCGGGAGAAAATGGCCGACCTACGCTTTGTCGAGATGATTGAGGGGGCCGGCCACTGGGTCCAGCAAGAGCGCCCGGAACAGGTCAACCAAGCCTTGTTGCGGTTCCTGGCCGGGATTGATGATCCGGTGTAGCGGGTTGCGCCCCCGCTTTAATATTCCGGCGATATAACGTATTGGAATATCCTGGTGGGCCAGGACCGCGAAGGTCATAGCGGCGGCGCGAGGCGATATAACGCAAAGCCGTTTCACTATGGGCAATACTTAATCATTCTCTCACCTCCTGGGTTTGGCGCGTCGTGAAAAGTACGCCCGGGGCCATTAGGCCATGGGGGTCGAATATACTTTTCAGGGCCCGCATTAAATCGCGCCGGACCGGATCCATGGATTGTTCGTAGGGGTAATAGCGGCCAATCTGCAGGTGCTCGGCGCCCGCGCTCCGCAGGGTATCACCGAGTTCCGCGCGCAGAGAATGGGCAAAGGCGCGTGCCTCCGGCCATTCCGACTGGGCGCCGTAACGGTCCAGTTGGGCCTGGGTCACATTTGTACGGTGAAAGCGTCCCAAGCCGTCGGGCCAAAAGAGGTGGGGCTCAATTACGATGGCATCACCGCTGCTGACGGTCAGCAGGCTAATTTTCATTTCAAAGGCGGCCAAGGTATCCGCGTGCACGGCGAGGGTTGCCGCGATCCCGGCATGAGCCGCCTCGACATCCCCAAGCCGGAAAACGCCATGCAACGGCAGCCAACGTTCGCCATCGGGGCCCAGGAGGGCCTTGATCGGACGGAAGGGCCGGGACCGCGTGACGCGGGGAATGGTGTCAGGGACCGCGTCACCACCGCCGTCAAACGCGACGACACTGGCCGCGGCAAGGGCAGATAGAGCGTCTTCTTCGCTCTCGCCCTCGACGCAGAGATGTAACGAGCACTGCAGATCCCCGACTCCGCGCCGGCCGTCGCGGAACAGCCGCGCGACGCGGCCCAGCCGCTTTGCCACGGAGCCCGCCTGGCTCGCCACATCCACCACGATCTCGGCGCCTTCGAGAATTGCAAAGCCACCGCGCACCAGATTAATATGCGCCTGGCGGTCAAAACCAAAACATTCCACGATGCCGTCGCAGCC
>CAUZBE010000078.1:0-9527 GCA_963577885.1 Alphaproteobacteria bacterium | reverse complement strand
CGCACTCATGACACTCACCTGATTACCGCACTAATTCGCGGCGGACTATTGCATTGACTGGGGCTCGGGTCCAGCGACTTTCAGCGGGTGGAGCACTGGGGCCAGGACCGATAAAGTTATCCACAGCCCCCAATATATTGGGTCCAGTGCCGCGGCCACCACTAAAAACAGTTGCCATAATCTCCGGCCTTTGTCTAAAATGGCCCCGAGTCGGGTTCTTAATCGCCTAGTAAAGCTTGGGGTTTTGGCGAATGGCTATCATGTTGCAGCCCGACAAAAAAATTTATACACAGCGCGTCGATAATCACTTGACCCCAACCAGGGCACTAGATATTGTCGTCCTCCCGTCGGCTAATACAATATATAGTACAATTAGTTAATTTCGCCGGTGGTGATCAGAAAACGAACTTAAAGAGGGGCGCGAGGGACAGATGCGGATTTCACGGCGGTTTACGGAAAAAGGCCATTCGCCATACGCGGATATTGAGTTTCGCATGGCAAAAAGTGAAATCCGAAATCCTGATGGTTCGATTGTCTTCAAGCTGGACGATATAGAGGTCCCGGCCGGCTGGTCACAGGTGGCATGCGATATTCTAGCGCAAAAATACTTTCGTAAGGCTGGAATTCCGGTGGCGCGAAAAAGAGTGCCCGAGGATGATGTGCCGATCTGGCTGTGGCGTGAAGAGGCGGACGAGGAGGCCATGACCGCCATGCTCGAGGACGAGCGTGACACCCATGAAACCTCGGCCCGGCAGGTCTTCGACCGCCTGGCCCGGACCTGGACCTATTGGGGCTGGAAGGGCGGTTATTTCGATTCGGAAGAAGACGCCATCGCATTTTGCGATGAAATGAGCTACATGCTGGCCCGGCAAATGGCCGCGCCAAATTCGCCGCAATGGTTCAACACCGGCATGTATTGGGCCTATGGCATCAATGGCCCCTCGCAAGGGCATTATTTCGTAGACCATGAAAGTGGCAAACTGCAGGCGGCGACATCAGCCTACGAACGGCCACAGCCGCACGCCTGTTTTATTCAATCCGTCGCCGATGATCTGGTCAACGAAGGCGGCATCATGGATTTATGGGTGCGTGAGGCGCGCCTGTTCAAATATGGCTCCGGAACCGGCTCCAACTTCTCCAACCTACGCGGTGCCAACGAAGGCCTGTCCGGTGGCGGGCGGTCATCTGGATTGATGAGTTTCTTAAAAATTGGCGACCGAGCTGCGGGCGCCATCAAATCGGGCGGGACGACCCGGCGCGCGGCGAAGATGGTCGTGGTTGACGCCGATCACCCCGATATCGAGGACTACGTCAACTGGAAGGTGTTGGAAGAGCAAAAGGTGGCGGCACTTGTCGCCGGCTCCCGCGTTACCGCAAAAAACCTGAAAGCGGTCATGGCGGCCTGCCAGGAAGGCGCCGGTGAAAACGAACCGACCGATGAACATGGCGGTCGTTTTGATCCGGCCCGCAATCCAGCCCTGAAAGCCGCGCTGCGCGGCGCCCGATCGGCAATGATACCGGAAAACTATGTGCGCCGCACCATGGATTTCGCCCGTCAGGGATACACTGATATGGAATTTCCGATCTTTGACACGGATTGGGATTCGGATGCCTATTTGACGGTATCTGGGCAAAATTCTAACAATTCCGTGCGCGTCACCAACGAATTCCTGCGCGCTGTCGAGGCGGATGGGGATTGGGCGCTGTATCGCCGCACCGACGGGAAGGTCGACCGCACGATCAAGGCCAGGGAACTATGGGAAAGCATCGGTAACGCGGCCTGGGCCAGCGCCGATCCGGGCTTGCAGTACCATTCCACCATCAACGAGTGGCATACCTGCCCGGAAGGTGGCGAGATTCGCGCCTCTAACCCCTGCTCCGAATACATGTTCCTGGACGATACCGCGTGCAATCTGGCCTCCATCAACCTGATGGCGTTTCTCAATGAAGACGGCGGCTTTGACGTAGACGGCTTCTCTCACGCCGCGCGCCTGTGGACCATCGTGTTGGAAATTTCCGTGCTGATGGCGCAGTTCCCATCCCGCGAAATTGCGCAATTATCCTATGATTACCGCACCCTTGGCCTGGGCTTCGCCAACATCGGCGGACTATTAATGGCTAAGGGGTTGCCCTATGACAGCAAGCAGGGCCGTTCCCTCTGCGCCGCCATCACCGCCCTGATGACCGGCACCGCCTATGCCACATCGGCCGAGATGGCGAAGGAAATGGGCCCGTTTGCGCGTTATAGAGAAAATGCCCCGCACATGCTGCGGGTTATCGGCAATCATCGCCGCGCAGCCATGGGCGCCACGGACGGTTACGATGGCCTAGAGGTGGCGCCGGTTCCGTTATCCGCCGCCGAATGTCCCGACACGCGGTTGGTCCAGGCCGCCATAGATGCCTGGGACGAAGCGCTGGAGGGGGGCCGGAGGCATGGCTATCGCAATGCCCAGGCAACCGTGATCGCGCCGACGGGAACAATCGGTCTGGTAATGGATTGCGATACCACGGGCATCGAGCCCGATTTTGCTCTGGTCAAGTTCAAAAAGCTGGCGGGCGGTGGCTATTTTAAGATCATCAACCGCATGGTCCCGACCGCGCTCATGACCCTGGGCTACGATAGCAGCCAAATCGACGCCATCATCAAATACACGGTCGGCCACGCCACCTTGAACCGGGCGCCACACATTAATCACGAGAGCCTGCGGCAAAAGGGCTTTGGTGAGACGCAGTTGAGAGATATTGAGGCGGCCTTGGAAAGCGCTTTCGACATCCGCTTCGCCTTCAACAAATATACCCTGGGTGAGGAGTTTTGCCGTCAGACCCTTGGCTTTAGCGATGCGCAATTGAACGATTTATCCTTTGAAATGCTTGCCGGATTGTGTTTTTCCGCTGACCAGGTCGAAGCCGCAAACATCTATTGTTGCGGCGCCATGACCCTGGAAGGGGCGCCGGGCCTGGCGGCGAAGCATTTGCCGGTTTTCGATTGTGCAAACCCGTGCGGCCGCATAGGCAAACGTTATTTGTCCGTGGATAGCCATATCCACATGATGGCGGTAGCCCAGCCCTTTATCTCGGGTGCCATTTCAAAAACCATCAACATGCCCAATTCGGCCAGCGTGGAAGATTGCAAGCGCGCCTACAGTGACTCCTGGCGCTTAGGCTTGAAGGCTAATGCCCTGTATCGCGACGGCTCGAAATTATCGCAACCACTGTCGTCCGCCCTGTACGACGAAATGGGCGCCGATGAGGAAACCGAAGATAGCCTGACCGCGGCATTGAACGCCCAGCGGATTGAGCCGCGGGTGGTGGCCGAACGGGTGGTGGAGCGGATTATCGCCAAGCGGCGCAAGCTGCCGCAACGGCGCAAGGGTTATACCCAGAAGGCAGTGGTCGGAGGCCACAAGGTTTATCTGCGGACCGGCGAATACCAGGACGGTGGTCTGGGTGAAATATTTATCGATATGCATAAAGAGGGGTCGGCCTTCCGGTCCCTGATGGACAGCTTCGCCATTGCCATTTCGTTGGGCCTCCAATACGGCGTGCCCTTGCATGACTATGTAGACGCCTTTACCTTCACACGCTTTGAACCCAACGGCATCGTCGAGGGCAACGACGTGATCAAGATGTCGACCTCGGTGCTGGATTATTTATTCCGGGAGTTGGCGGTTTCATATCTGGGCCGCAATGACCTGGCCCACGTGGACCCTGAAGACCTGCGCCCCGATACCCTGGGCGCCGGCCTGTCGCCGGAAGAAGCCGACGATGCGGCGGAAGATGAGACCTTGGCCACGGTCCACAGCATTGCCTCGCACGGGTTCGTGCGCGGCCGCCAACTGCTGGTCGTCACGGGTGGTAACGAGGGCGGCGCAAAGAGTAACGGTGATGGTGGCGGTGAAAATAGCGACGGCAACGGTGCAGGAATCAAGACGGGCAGCGGCGCGGTTACCATGGCATCCGCCGGCGGTGGCGGAGATAACGGAGGCAGCGGCATGGCCCATGCTTTGTCCGCGAATGGCAATGGCGCGGCCATGGCGGTTTCGGTTAGCCCGGAAGTCCGAGATGAAGTGGACCTGCGGCTGGACCGTATCCGCGAGGCCCGCATGAAGGGCTACGAAGGCGATGCCTGTGGCGAGTGCGGCAACTTTACCCTGCTGCGCAACGGCACATGCATGAAATGCGATACCTGCGGGGGCACGTCCGGTTGTAGCTAACACATCGGCAAAGCTCCGGTAGCGGGGTCAAGTAGTTGTAGCGTAGACGCGTAGCGTATTGATCTCCCTATTTATCTCGGACACGGCCGTACGCCGCGCCCATTTTTGTCTATTTCGAAGGGATGAGGCCATTAACCGACCGTTTAGGCGCTTACGCGATAGTTTCCCCGCAGCAAACACATCATTGAAACCAATTGACGAAAGGCACCGGGCGAGCGCCTGTAAGTGCGTGAAGCCACCAACCACCAGCAGTTGCAAAATATCCTGATTTCCCGCAACCAAATCATGGTTGAAGAATTAGGTATCAGCTCTTCGCCGCTGGAAGATGCGCGCCATCTTGATGAAATTGCGCGGGACAAGGTTGCCCACCACCTATACTTAACAGCAGGCAATGAGCTTGCAGGCTATGTTCGCTTCTACACACCGGACGTGATCGGCCGAGCAAGGAGATGATTACCAACTACGGCTTGAACGCCTTTGTCAAATTTGACCCGAAATGCCTTTCCTTCACCGATCACATAGTAATCGTAGGCGTTTGGCAAAATCGCCTATTTAGGGGCCATACCGGGTACCGCCGATGTCGTGATCACCGAAAATACTGAAGTATTGGTGCTAACCTAGAAAATCTTTTGAAAAACGATCAAGTGCGAACCGGTCATCGCCGGCAATGTTCTGTTCAATTTGACCTTGTTCCTAGCCGACGCCTAATATCCACAAGTGAAAAATTGTTAGACTATACTAAGGAACCATAGAGCACTAGCGCGGCGCTATTCCGTGACGGAGTCGGGCGACGCTGGTTTGGGTGCCTCCGGAGCTACAGTCCGGATATGCAATTCCCGCAGATGTTTGGCTTCGGCCGGCGCCGGTGCGCCCATCATCAGATCCTGAGCTTGTTGGTTCATGGGGAACATAATGACTTCGCGGATATTGGGTTCATTCGCCAATAGCATGACCATACGGTCGATGCCTGGTGCAATGCCGCCATGGGGCGGCGCGCCGAACTTCAAAGCGCTGAGCATGCCGCCGAACCGGCTCTCCACCTCTCCGCTATTATAGCCGGCGATCTCGAACGCCCGGTACATGATCTCCAGCAGATGGTTCCGAATGGCGCCTGAGGCCAGCTCATCTCCATTACAGACAATATCGTATTGATAACCGAGAACATCCAGTGGATCGCCCTCATTCAAGGCGGCCAAACCGCCCTGTGGCATGGAGAATGGATTGTGGGAAAAGTTGATCTTCTGTTCGGTTTCGCTCCATTCGTACAGAGGATAATCGACGATCCAGCAGAATCGGAAGGCTTTGGCTTCGACCAATTCAAGATCTCGGCCCACTTTCAAGCGCGCCTTGCCGGCCAGTGATGCGGCTTCGGCCTCCTTGCCAGCGGCAAAGAATAGACCATCGCCATCACCGCAGCCCGTCAACGACTTCAACCGGGCTAGGCGTGCCTCGTCCAGCCGGTTGGCGATGGGACCACGGCCACCACCGTCGGCGAAGCTGATCCAGCCCATGCCGGGGGCGCCTTCATCACGAGCCCAGTCGTTCATCTTATCAAAAAAGCTGCGCGGCCGGGCTGCGGCACCGGGCGCGGGAATGGCACGCACCGTGTCGCCCCCCGCTACCAGCTTGGCGAAGAGCTGGAAATTAGAGCCAGCAAAAACCTCCGCTACATCGGCAATCTCAAGCGGAATGCGCAAATCCGGCTTGTCAGAGCCGTATTTCAGCATCGCCTCGGCATAGGGAATGCGTGGGAACGGCATGGATGTTACCGTACCGCCGTTGGCGAATTCCTCAAATACGCCGTGCATGACCGGCTCCACCGCCTGAAAAACGTCTTCTTGCTCGACAAAACTCATTTCCAGATCGAGTTGGTAGAACTCACCCGGACTGCGGTCCGCGCGGGCGTCCTCATCACGAAAACACGGCGCTATCTGGTAATAACGGTCAAAGCCCGCGATCATGGCCAGTTGCTTGAATTGCTGCGGCGCCTGGGGAAGAGCATAAAATTGGCCGGGATGCAAACGGCTGGGCACCAGGAAGTCCCGCGCCCCTTCGGGCGACGACGCGGTCAGAATGGGGGTCTGAAGATCGATGAAGTCCTGGGCTTCCATACGCCGGCGGATTGACGCGATAATCTTGCTACGCAGCAGGATATTAGCGTGCATGTCCGGTCGGCGCAGATCCAGAAACCGGTAACGTAGGCGGGTTTCTTCCGGATAGGTCTGATCACCAAAGACTTGCAGGGGCAATTCCTGTGCCAACGAAAGCAAATCAAAACTAGCAATTTTAATTTCAATTTTACCGGTGGGCAGATCTTTATTCACCGTGTCACTGTCGCGGGCGACCACGGCGCCGTCGATCCTCAAGACGCTTTCCGGACGCACCGCCTCGATTGCCGCAAAATAATTGCTGTCTGGCTCGATCACGCATTGGGTAATGCCGTAGTTATCCCGTAGATCAATGAACAGCAGACCGCCGTGATCCCTTTTTCGATGTACCCAGCCTGAAATACGGGCTGGGTGCCCAACGTCGGCGGCGCGCAGGGCGCCACAGGTATGGCTACGGTAAATATGCATGTCCAAGATCCTTGGAAGGGAGAAAACAGCGCCTGATATCGCCCCTTGCATTGACTTCGGGCCCGGTTCAAGGCGGCGGCGCTAGACCACACAGAACGCACCGTTCTGTCAAGTGTAAGCGCCACCATTACGGCCTAATTGAGCAGGGGCGACGGTGCGCTGGAAATTGTGTATAGGTGTAGCCATGTCACTTCAACGCATCCACGAATTAATAGATGATAACGAGACCTTGGCCGCATTTTGCAACCAATTGTCCGGCTCGCCCTATATTACCATCGACACGGAATTTATCCGTGACCGGACCTATTGGCCGCGCCTCTGCCTTGTGCAATTGGCCAACCATGATATCGCGCGGGCGGTCGATCCCCTGGCCGAAGGCCTGGATTTATCGCCCCTAGCGGAACTGCTGGTCAACCAAAACGTGATCAAGGTTTTTCACGCCGCCCGGCAAGATGTGGAAATTTTTGTCCAGCAGAACAATGTGGTGCCCTCACCCATGTTCGATACCCAAATTGCGGCCATGGTATGCGGTTTCGGGGATTCCGTGGGTTACGATCGGTTGGTTGATAAGCTGACCGGCGCCAGTATTGACAAAGGCTCCCGCTTCACGGATTGGAGCCGGCGGCCGTTAAGCGACAAGCAGATCAGTTATGCGCTGGACGACGTCACCTATCTGTTACCGGTCTATGAGGCTTTATGCGGCCAGTTAATAAAATCCAACCGCGCCTTTTGGCTGGAAGAAGAGATGGCGGTGTTGACCAACACGGCCACCTATCAACAATCCCCGGACGATGTCTGGCGCCGCCTGAAAATACGCAGCCGCAACCCGCAATATCTGGGCGTGGTAAAGGAACTAGCAGCGTGGCGCGAGATAGAGGCGCAGCGGCGCAACATGCCCCGCGGTCATGTTCTCAAGGACGAGGCGATCCAGGAACTTGCGGCCGAAATGCCCGATCAGGTGCACGCCCTGGCCCGGTTGCGCGCCGTCTCCAAGGGCATGGCCGAAGGCCCGGCGGGCGCGGAACTGCTGGCGGCGGTACGCAGAGGCCGCGATCTGCCGGAGAATGATATCCCAAATCCGGCGGCGCAAGTGGTCCTGCCGCGGGGCATGGGGCCCTTGATAGAACTATTGAAGGTGTTGTTGAAGAGGCAATGCGACGCCCATGACGTGGCGCAAAAGCTGGTTGCCTCCACCGCCGACCTGGAACGCATTGCCACCGATGACGACGCCGATGTACCCGCTTTGCTGGGCTGGCGCCGAGAAATATTCGGCAACGATGCGCTGGACCTAAAGCACGGGCGCCTGGCTATGACGGCTAAGGGCAAACAGGTTGAGTTGATCCGCATCCCTTGAGTTGTTACGGTTAGCGCTGTTTCAAGGTGGTCTTTTGAATCACCAACTGGATTGGAGACCATCATGGTTGCAGAAAACGCAGTACCGAAAATCCTCGGTATCCACCATAGCGCTTATTTATGCCGAGATGCCAAGGAAACGCGGGATTTTTATTGCGACATCCTCGGTATGCGCATGCGCGCTACCTTGGCGATTGACAAGCGCCCCGGCACGGATACGGACCTGCGCTATCTGCATCTATTTTTCGAGATGGCGGACGGCAATTACATTGCTTTCTTTGATCTACCCGACAGCGTTAAGGAAGATTACTTCCATCAAAAGGACGGCATGCAGGAATATCATTTCGCGTTCGAGCTGGAGAGCGCGGATGAACAGCGCCGCTTCAAGGAACGACTGGAAGCTCGGGGTTTGCCTGTGCGCGGGCCCATAGATCATGGCTTTATCACTTCGATCTATTTCCATGACCCCAACGGCCTACAATTGGAATTCACCGTCCGCGATGCCAAACATGAAGCGATCCTGGTGCACGAGGAAGCCAAATCCGAAGATGTTCTGACCTGCTGGACCGCTGAGACGGCCGCGGTAAAGGCCGAACGCCTAGGGCACGCAGTAGCCGAGTAAATATCGAGCCGGACCGCGCCGGGCGCGGTGTATCCGTATCAGTTTCTGGCCGGTGTTGGCTCGTCTCTCTACTGTGCGCATTATCGAGCGGAATACGGATATTCGCGATGCGCCATAATCATGCATATGCGAGATAGTTCGGAAACATCCGATGAAATAGGCGGCGCGGGAAATTTTAGAGGGCGTCAAATAAAAGACGGATGGTCCCTATCGGTACTGGCGGGCGCTTTCTTGCTTTTCTTTCATGGCGACGTGGCGACAAATTATTACGATGGGCTGCGGGCGTTTGATCAGGGTGACCATGAGACTGCCGCGCGCAAAATGGGTCGTCGTCGTATACCAGGGCTACGCCACAACGAGCTTCCGCATGGGAAAGTTGCACGAACAGGGCGTCGCGGACTCGCAGAATTTCATTCGGCCCATGCGTACTAAATTCTGGCCGCGGCGAAAGGGCGCGCGATGCCATCGCCGCCAAAAATTCCAACGCCGAGCTTGCTGGTGTCCGCCGCCTTGCCACCGAGAGGAAGGAGAGGCGCGTACCGAAAAAACGGTGCGGCAATCCTCGCCGGCGAACTGGGAACAACGTCAAACCCCGACGGCCATCCAATCCGTGGATTGCGTTAACGGGCTGTGGGCGTGGTCGACGGTTGCTGAACAATCCGGAGTGTGACTTGGCATTTCATCCGCCCATTAAATTTAAGGGCGACAGCTTCACGGGAACAGTAACAAGTATACAGAATTCGAGGTTGCGTACCATTGATG
>CAUZBE010000077.1:0-9645 GCA_963577885.1 Alphaproteobacteria bacterium | reverse complement strand
AGGGAAGTGGTTAGACGCATAGCGGTTGTCCATTTATCCACAGGGCGGGCCGTGGAAGACAGCAAGACCGCCGCCGGGGAATTGATGCACCCCCTGACACCAGCTTTGACGTAGTGATGACGATGCCGGTCCTCTGGGATCTGCAGGACCAGACCCTTTTAGCGCACGGTGTTGTCCTTGCCGGCGGTCCGGTCCTCTTGAACGCAGAGGATGTCGCTTGCAGGTTGCCGGCTAACGGCACGAAGGCCCCTCCAGGCTCCCCTGCCGTGATGGTAAAGCGTTGGTTATGGGCGGGCAGGAAAGTCTCGGCCAGGAAACGGTTGGCCGCCACCATGGCGGTAATACCGCGGAGCCGCAATTCCTGGGGCAACCTATTCTCCAGAGTTCCGAACACGCGCTCGGAGTGCCCTCGGGCCTCGGGCGAGTAGGCCGGGATCAGTTCGATACCGAGCTGGATCAGCGCCCGGCGGACCTGGGTGGGGTTATTCCGGTCCACCTTGCCTCCCGCCTCGGGCGTGTGCCAATAGTGGCCGCCCCCATCCGTGTAGAGGGCGCAGATTAACTCCTGAGCGCCGATCACCTCGGACAGCCCCCTGAAACTGCTCATGGTCCCTTCCTCTTTGACGAAGACGGCCGAATAAATCCCCGACGTGGCGTCGTCCATAGTGATGATCAGACCCCACCACTGGCCCGGAACCCATTGATGGAGAAGCCGTCCTGGTGCAGCATCATGCCGGCCAGGGGACGGCGTGGACGCTTGCGGCGATGGGCACCGGCCGGGGGCCCGCGGGGTCAGACGCACCCAGTTTTAGCTGCGCGTGAAATCATGCCCGGAGACCAGCTTCTCCCAAAAATGCTTCGCCGTGAAATCAAAATACCGGGTGTCGAACAACTGCGAAATCTCTATCACTATGTCCATCAGTACCCGCGCCGTGATGGCTTCGGCAAAACAAGTAATGAAGACCTTCATCATGTCTTGATCGGGAGTGTCTCGCAGGCGTCTGGCAACAAAATTACGATCATCATAGACATTAAAGTCACCGCCGAAGAAGGCAAATACGTAATTCATGGGATCGTCCGCGCCGGTGGCTAACATAAGGGAACGGCCGTTGAGGATTTCAGGCGTTCCCACCAGTGGCCCGAAACCGAGCTCCTCCCGCCGATAAAATTCTCCCTGCCCGCAAAGTCGGCACCAACGTTTTAAGGCCGCAACCAGCTTTGGATTCTCAACTTTTACTAACGCTATATGTTCAACACTCATCATAAGCGCAATTATAGCAGTTTTGCGAACAAGTTAACTTCAAGCGTTTGATTAATATGTAGATTCAATTTTTGAGTTTTTTATGTAAACCAAATTTAAGCAATTATAAGTTCAGCTCATGACCTTGCCCACAAGGACACCCACAGGGTAAAAATGAATTGCTGAATTCTGCCCGGTACGCGTGCAAGGATGATGCCGGGTCCGCGAGCTTCCATTTGACGCTCATGTTGGCATTAAGATAGCATGGCGCCAAGAATTTCCATGTCTTAGGTAATCAGGTAACGGGAGTGACGACCGCTTGGTTCGTCGGCCATCCGTGCGGAGAAAGGCAATTAATGGCGGCTAAGATCGAAGTCAAATATCCCTTCAGCGAAGCAGCTGAACTGGGCATCCCGCAAGAGGTCTCGCCTGGTATCTTTTGGGTGCGGATGCCGTTGGAATTGACCGGCCTGAACCATATCAATCTTTGGCTGCTGCGCGACGGGCCGGGCTGGACCATTGTCGATACGGGCATGAAGTCGGACCGCATTCGCGAATTGTGGGAAGGGGTATTCGCTAATCATTTGGATGGCCTGCCGGTGACCCGCGTTTTCTGCACCCATTTTCATCCCGATCATATGGGCCAGGCCGGCTGGTTGACCGAACGTTGGAATTGCCCTTTTTGGGCCACCCACCGCGAATGGCTGCAAGGCCGGGTCGCGGAATTGGACCAGCACGAGACGACGCCGGAGTGGTTTCTAAATTTTTTTCACAAGGTTGGTTTATCGAAGGCTGCCTTGGCCGAGATGGCGGACAGCGGTTATAGCCACTTTCGCGATTCCGTGACGCCTATTCCGCCCCAGGTGCGGTCTGTCCGTGAAGGCGAACTGATCCGGATCGGCGATGGTGATTGGCAGGTCATTATCGGTCGGGGCCATTCCCCCGAACATGCCTGCCTCTTCAACCACAAGAGCCACGTCATGATCGCCGGTGATCAGATTTTGCCAAAAATCACCCCGCATATTGGCATCCATGCCTCGGAACCTGAGGCTAATCCATTGCAATTATACCTGGACACCTTGGCCAACTTTGATCACTTACCCGCCGATACCCTGGTGCTGCCGGCCCATGGCCTGCCCTTTTACAACCTGCATCCGCGTCTAGATTATTTGCGCCAGCATCATGCGGAGCGTTTGGCGGTTTTGGAAGGTTTTTGCGTCGATCCAACCCGGGTGCTATCCACATTAAAAGTGATGTACCGGCGCCAATTAAATCCATTCGAGGCGCTGTTAGGCATGAGCGAGGCATTATCCCACCTGCATTGTTTGATGGGCCAAGGCCGCATTATTAGAGAAACCAATAACGACGGGGTTTGGCTCTACCAAACCGCTGGCCGGCGCGCGTATGCCGCCTAGGACGGCTTTGCTGGGTCTGGACTGGGGCACCACCACCCTGCGGGGTTACCTGATCGGCGACAACGGGGCTGTGCTGGCCGAACGATCGGCCGACGCCGGCATCCTGAACATTCAAAACGGCGCCTTCGCGGCAGCCTTGATCGAACTGGCCGGCGATTGGCTGGCGGCCGATGAAGGTTTGCCCATCGTCGCCTCTGGCATGATCGGCTCACGCCAGGGCTGGGTCGAAGTACCTTATGTGGAGATCCCAGCGGGTGCTGGCGACCTGACCCTGCACCGGCATGACGGCTTTGACCGACCGCTGTATTTGGTGCCGGGCCTGGCGCGACGTGATACGGACGGTGTGCCTGATGTGATGCGTGGCGAGGAAACCCAGATCATCGGGGCGCATGAGGATGGCCCGCTAGACGGCCAAAATGACAGCCTTTTTCTTTTGCCCGGCAGCCATAGTAAATGGGCCCTGGTGGCGGGTGGATGCATCACCTGGTTCGTCACCTTTTTGACCGGCGAATTGTTCGCGGCGCTAAAAGATCACACCATCTTGGGCCGGATGGTCACGGGCGATGGAGACAATGGGACGGCGTTTGCTCGTGGGGTCAAAATTGGCCACGGCGCCACCGGCATCCTGCAACGCCTGTTCAGCGCCCGCACGTTGGCGCTGTTTGATGAATTACCCCAACAACGCGTCGCGTCCTATCTTTCCGGCTTGCTGATCGGGGCCGAGATTGCCGAGGCCCGTGCGTTGGTGCAAGATCCCGGCGCAATGATCACGATCATCGGTGACCCGGTTCTAAGCCGGCATTATTTATCGGCGCTGTCCCATTGTGGTCAGTCGGCGCGGCAGGCCGCCGATGGCGCTGCCGCGCGGGGATTATGGCGCATTGCCGCCGCCAACGGCCTATTATCTAGCGCCGCCGCATGAGTACCTTAGCGGCATATTTGTCGGAACTGCCCCTAGTTGCCATTCTGCGCGGGATACGGCCAAACGAAGCCGTCGCCATTGGCCAGGCACTGTTTGATACCGGATTCCGGATTATCGAAGTCCCGCTGAATTCTCCCGAGCCGCTGCAAAGCATCACCAATTTAGCAGCTGCTTTTAGCGGACAGGCCCTGATCGGCGCCGGCACCGTATTGAGCCCGGAGGCCGTGGACCAGGTTGCCGCCGCCAATGGCCGCCTGATCGTCATGCCCCATGGCGCGGCATCGGTGATCCGCCGAGCCAAGGCAAAAGGCTTATACTGTCTGCCCGGTGTCGCGACTCCGACGGAGGCGTTCGCGGCCTTGGCCGCAGGCGCCGATGGCTTGAAGATGTTTCCCGGCGAAAGCCTGCCGCCCGCTGCAGTAAAGGCCTGGCGCGCGGTGCTACCGCCCACCCTGGCGCTATTTCCCGTAGGAGGTATCACGACGGACGGTATGGCGCCCTATTGCGCCTCCGGGGCGACCGGTTTTGGCCTGGGGTCGGCGCTCTACAAACCCGGCATGACGGCCGGCGAGGTCAGCCAGCGGGCCCAGGCTTTTGTTGCCGCGTGGCGGCGGATTGGGACATGACCGCGACATTAACGACCGCACGCTTGCGTCTGCGCCCGCTCACGGCGGCTGATCTACCGGCCCTGGTGCCCCTTTATGGCGATGCGGCAGTCATAGCAATCCGCAAGATAGGTATCCAGACAGCGGCCCAGACTGAACAGAAACTGGCTTAAATCATCGATCATTGGCGGCGTCATGGCTTCGGCCTGTAGGCCGTATTTGACCGCAAAGATAGTTACTTTCTGGGGGAATGCGGCCTGCGCTACCGGGACGAAGGTAGACAGGTCGAGATATCCTACGGCTTAGCACAAACCGACTGGGGCCGGGGCCTAGCAACGGAGGCGACCCTGGCCGCCTTGGACCACGGCTTCCGTGTCATTGGCCTGGGCGAGGCTACCGCGATCGCCAAGGCTTCCAACCTAGCCTCGCACCGGGTGATGGAAAAACTTGGCGTGCATCTAGCGGCGACATGGAGCCGTAACGGTATTGGCCGGGTTGAGTATTTAATCCAGGCTAAAGAGTTTGTGACCCACCCAATGAAAAGGGTATCGCGCGCATAAAACTTTACGGCTTTCCCGCCTCGCGCTACGCCCGTCGGGTACGGATTTTTGTCGCCGAAAAAGGCATTGAGATCCCCGCGGTCACCATCGATATGGCCAAGGGGCCACCGGCACCTGGAGGACGCCGCAACACGGCTTGCCCTAATAAATCTTTTGATTGCGGCAGACAGAGAAAAAAATGACGAACGGTTTATGACCGAAGCGATGGACGTGTTCGCGCCGTTGCGGCCTTACTGTATGATTTACCGGAACTCTACTATGTCAAAGCCGCGCTGGAGCGTGCTGACTGTTTGTAGCCTAAATTGTAGGCAACGTTGGAATTGTTGCTAGGACACCGCAGCAGCAACGGGGCTGCGAACAAATCATGCGCGATACCAAGGTCGACCTTATATCTTTAGCTAAACGCCGATTGTCGACCCATAGGCGCGACCGAAAGAAAAATCAGGCTACCACAATTGTGCCGAAGCGATGGCGGCGCCTTCGACCAGGGTGGCCAGTTTAGCCCAGGCAATGTCGGGATCGACGGCGGGCCGTTCCGCGAAGGTCGCAAAACCACAATCGGATCCGGCGATTACCCGTTCCCGGCCGACCTTGCCGGCATAGCGGCAGATACGCTGGGCCACCAGTTTCGGGTGCTCGATAAAATTCGATGTAGAATCTATCACTCCAGGGATCACCACCTTGCCATCCGGCAGGGGATGCTGGTCGAACACCTCCCACTCGTGTTCATGGCGCGGATTGGCGCCTTCCATGGCGATGGCGTGGGGCCGGGCGTGATAAACCAGATCCAGGATATCGGCTATGGGAATATCATGGTGATGGGGGCCTTCATAATTGCCCCAACAGAGATGGATGCGCATGGACTCGGGCGGAATATTCGCGGTGGCGGCGTTCAGCACTTCTATATGGCGGGCCGCGATCCGGCGAAATTCGGCCACCGTCTTTTTCCGATGCACGATATGGCGGCCCATGGCTAGGTCCGGGCAATCCAGCTGCAAGACCGCGCCGGAGGCCACGATGGCCTCGTACTCGTCCTTTAAGATAGCCGCCAAAGCTTCCAGGTAGGCATCATCGTCGGCATAATATTGGTTCTGCAGAAATACCGACACCACGCCGGGCGAGGATGCGGTTAGGAAACCTTCCATGGGCCGGCGCGCCTGCACCGCCGCCGCGAAATTGGACAGGTCCTTTTGTAGGGGCGCTGCGTCCCGCGTCGACAACGGACCATCGCACGCCGGGCCCGACAGACTGCGCTCAGTGCCCCCCTGCTCCACCAGCCGGCGGGCAAAGGTTATGTAGTCGATCAAGTCCGCCGCGGCCCGGTTTTCCTTTGCAGTGCCATTGAAACCATTCAGACGGTCCTTCAGATAGGTGGCGTAGCTGATCTTGCTCATCTCACCATCACTGACCAAATCGATACCCGTCGCCACCTGACGGGCCACGATGGCGTCAACGGATTTTGCCACGCATTGATCAAACGCCGCTTGATCGTAGCTTTCGCCCTGGTCTTTCAGGTGCAGTAATTCAACGAGATCAGCGGGACGCGGCAAGCTGCCGACATGGGTGGTAAGAATGCGGTCGTTGGAGGTTTTCATAACGGCGTCCTGACTGTTTACATTTCGCTTTGCCCGACAGCTTACACGGGCCCGCCCAATATCGGCAACGTGACGGCCGCCCGGTATTTTTTGCTGTCGTCTTGTGTAGGTTAAGGCTATGACGGCCTGAATGTCCGATCCAGACGAAATACCATCGTGGAGGGATAACCGGCGTGCCTTCTTGAAGGCCGGTGGGGCGGCGCTAGGGGCCGCGGCCCTGGCGGGACTGCCGGGCACGGCGGCGGCCAAACCGAAACTCGGCGGCATTCTACGCTTTGCCACCTGTTCGGAAGCGCGCGGCATCGATCCCCACAGAAACCTAATGTACAACGTCTCGCAACCCCTGGCGGCCACGACCCAGGTTTTGCTGGATATAGCACCGAACATGGGGCCGGCCCCGTGTATCGCGACTGAATAGGATATCTCCGACGATCTACGGATCTATACGTTTAAGCTGCGTCGGGGTGCAAGCTTCCACAATGGCATCAACGTGGACGCGGCTCCGGTAAAATGGAATTTTAAGCGGATCATGGATCCGAAAACCGGCCATATTTTTGCCCGTTCCAGTTTGAAAGATATTAAGCAGATCACAGCCGTCGATAAGTACACCCTGCGCTGCACCCCGGAGAGGCCCAGCGCGATGTTCCTCGCCAACGTGACCTTATTATCCCTGTAATCTGATCGCACCCAAGAGTGACTACCAGGCCGATATAGAACCGGCCGGCTGCGGCCCGTTCAAGTTCAAGTCCTGGAAGCCATGGGAGCGTACCGAGATGGTGCGTTTTGAAAACTATTCTGAGGCCGATACCCTTGGCAACGCCCTGCCCTATCTGGATGGCATCGTCAGGCTGCCCAAAAAACAGGATCGGGCCCGCCTGCTCGCTCTTAAAAACGGCGAAGTCGATTTGATTGATCACCTAGGCTATGGGGATGTGAGCCAGTTCCGCCGTCAATTCGGGAAAAAACTCCAAACCTGGGATGTGCCTCAGGTAGCCACCGCCCGGGCTGGCTTCAATCTGAAAGCCGGCCCGTTTTCATATCAGAATCCGGATGGCCAGGCTCTTCGCGCGGCGGCGGCCCATGCCATCAACCGCGAGGCGATCCATCAATCGGTATTTATGGCCTGGGCACTATCTCAAAAGGCTTCTATGGACCCCATAGCCCCTGGCACATGCCGGGTGTAAAGGGTGGGCCGGAATATGATCCGGACAAGACGAATTTCCTGCTGCTCCAGCATAGCGCGCAAAACACACCGTTTCTCCTAATCTCGCGGCAGGACTACTCCTATATGCATCAGGCCGGCGAAATTATCCAAGCCATGTGGGCCGAGGTTGGCTTTAAGGTCGTGCACGAAATTCATCCCAACCGGGTATTGCGCGAGAAATACCGCAAAGGTGCCATACAGGCCGGTGAATATGACGCGGATTCGACGGCCAGCCCTTATAGCGCCGATCCTGACGGCTGGTTTTACCGTTCCCTACTTTCCTCCGCGCCGACAGCCAAGCTGCGCTCCGGTTACCACAACAAGCGGATGGACATGTTAATCCAGCAAGCCCGCGTTACCCGCGACCAGAAAAAGCGTCTGGAGCTTTATACAGAGGTCGAAAATATCATCAATGAAGAGGTGCCCCTGATCTATACCCATGCGGTGCCACTATTGCAGGCCGGGGTACAAAACCTGTAAGGCTACCAACCGGCCTTCGCCGGGCTTTTCAGCACCGCCCAGTCCGGCATCCGCACGGCCTATTTCACCTAAGTCGCCGTAGCTTATCAATTCAATTGGAAGCGGGTACCGCAGACCATAACTGCTTCGCCGTTTACCGCCAGCCCGCGCGCGCTGGCGGCGGTCAGGACGGTGGCACGATCGGCGGCTTCCAAATCCACTCCTCCCAGGCCTTCACCTCGGCCATCCGTGACCTTGACAAAGCAAAGGGTGGCGTTATCCAAAACGATCTCCGCGGCACCCGTTGTGCCAGGAGTAACAGGACGATCCAGAATTTGGCCCCAGCGGGCCGCCAATGCTGTTGGATCAGGACTTTGCAACTCTGCCCCGACCATCGCCGTAATGCGGTCCGTACGTACGGCACCTCGCCAATTGTCGCCGGCTGGATGCCAGGGGCCGTCCGGGGCCAGGCTACCTTGGTTCTGATCGGTCTCCAACATCGCCCCGCCGGTGTCGCGGGGATGCAGTTGGATGCCGGTGAAATCGCCGTAATTCAGGGGATTGGCGATGCGCACGCCCAGCACCCCCATGCGGGCGCGGCGCGCCTCCACATCGTCGCATTGCAGGATGACCATATAGCCACCGGCGCCACCCCGGCGTTGCAAATAGCGACCGGCGGCGGTGCTCTCTTGTACCGGCGCTACGACCTCGAGAAAATTAGTGCCCACGGGCAGCAGGGCGTTTTCCAGGCCATAAGCGCCGACAGCAGGATCGTGAAAACAGCTTGCCAGGCCGAAAACATCGCTCAACACCTCTACCGCCGGCGATAATTCCTGGGACACAAGGCAAATTTGCCGTAATCGCAGCATCATCTGTTCCTCCCCTTAAATCGTATCACGGCCCAGTTTGCCCCTTTTGCACCAGGGCGCAAAGAGTCAATCGCTCACAAATCACCTCTTCATGTAGCCGATACAAAAAGGGCCTTCCGCCAGGCGGAAGACCCTTTTCTCCATCAACTCATTGGTATCATGCAGCCTTCTGAGTAGCAGGCAGAAAGTTTTGGTCGCCTGTATTCAGACATTCCGGATGACCAAAGCCACCGACGCTTATGCCGGTTTCCCCGGTTGGATTTGCCGCGAAATCGTAAATAATATTGTCTAGCCGCGCAGGATCACCGCCAATCCCTCCCGGGACGAAATCAAGGCCTGGATTATTCCGCACGCGCCAGGCAATTATATGATCGGCACATGATGTATCGCTGCTCAAGCCCAGGTCACCAATGTTGCCACCGGCATTATACAGGCCTAGGCCACCGCCAAAGACATTCACGCCGCCGACAATATTGCCCACCATCGGATCGTAGCTTTTTCCATATTTTGATGAAGAGCCCCTGTAGACAACCTACACATAGACGGGAATTATCTTCGTGCAGACCTTCCCCTTGGCGTCAAAAGGCCGAATACCGAGACTTTCCCGCCGGCGCCGCGCCCTCGTTTGCCTTCCCGCCTGCCGCCAAAATACGATTCATCCACTCCAATCTCGCCACCAAAAACCATATCGGCTTCCTGTTCAAGGTAGTAAGCGATGATCTCACGCAAGCGGTGAAAATAGTAGGCCGAGGTATTTCGGTTAACGCCAACCAGGG
>CAUZBE010000076.1:0-9668 GCA_963577885.1 Alphaproteobacteria bacterium | reverse complement strand
AAAAAGCGTTCAATTTCCGCTGCCGTGGTTCCGTGGCCCAGGCTGATCCGGATTGCCGTCATGGCTTCATCAATTTCCATGCCCATGGCGTCCAGAACATGGCTGGCGGCGACTTTGCCGGAAGAACAGGCCGAACCGGCGCTAATACCGATCCCGGCCAGGTCCAGGGCCATGACCTGGGTGTCGGAACGGACGCCGGGCATGGTCACACAGGAAGTGTTCGCCAGGCGCGCCACGCCGCCGCCGATCACCTCGCGGGCCGGGGTGATGTCAGCCAGACGATCTTCCATGCCGTCACGCAGGCGGGTCAGTTCGGCAAACTGGTCCAATTCACCGGCTACTAAGCGCGCGGCTTCGCCAAAGGCGGCGATGCCGGCGACATTTTCCGTGCCTGAACGGCGTCCCATTTCCTGACCGCCGCCAACCATTTGCGCCAACACGGTACGGTCTTCACGCAAGACCAGGGCGCCGACCCCTTGCAGTCCGCCGATCTTGTGCGCGGACAGGGACAGCAGATCAACCCCCAATTCCTCGATATCGACGGCGATCTTGCCCGCGCCCTGGATGGCGTCGCAATGCATCAGGGCACCGTGGGCATGGGCTATTTTCGCCGCGTCGGCGACCGGTTGGATAACACCGGTTTCATTATTGGCCAGCATCAGGGATACCAGGGCGGGGCCTTCGCTGGCAACGAGCACCGTTTCCAGGGTGCCTAAATCCAGCCGGCCCTGGTCATCCACATCCACGATCGTCGCGCCCGGGTCCAGCAACAGGGCCGGCGCCAGGATGGCGCCATGTTCTATACCGGAGACTATCAAATGGCGGGCGCCAAAGCCGCGCAGGGCTAAATTGTCCGCTTCGGTGCCGCCAGAGGTGAAAATGACGTTCTTGGCCTGGGCCCCGACCAGATCGGCGACTTGCTGGCGCGCCGTGTCGATCCGGGCGCGCGCCTTGCGGCCGGCCTGATGCACGGACGAGGCGTTGCCCACCCTGGCCAGGATTTCGCCGACCAGGGCAATGACTTCAGCCCGCGCCGGCGCGGTGGCGTTATAGTCCAGGTAAATCGGTTCGCCTGCCGTCATAATATTTTCCTAGTAATTCCTATCCGTGCAGCCGCTGCCGTCGGCGTCATCATCGCTATCCGCGTCAGCATAAGGCGTTGCGATTTTGCCCATTTCCCACTCGGGATCATTCAAGCGCCGCTGCAACTCCTCAACCTGCATGGACAGGCCCTGAACCTTATCCAAAAGCGCGTCGATCACCCGCTGCACCGGATCGGCAATATCGGCCTGGGTACCATATGCGGCGAACGTAACATCGGTAGACTCGTCGGCCGGGTCGCGGCCACGGGCGATCCGCGCCGGTATTCCTACCACGGTGGCGCCGGGCGGCACATCGCGCAAGGCAACGGAATTTGCCCCGACCCGGCTACCGGCGCCGACGGTTATGGGCCCCAGAATCTGCGCGCCGGAGCCGACAATAACGTCGTCGCCCAAGGTCGGGTGGCGCTTGGTTTGGCGTTGGGCCGCGGAGTCCACAGACGGCGCGATACCGCCCAGGGTAACGTCATGATAAAGGGTGACATTGTTGCCGATTTCCGCGGTTTCACCAATCACTACGCCCAAACCATGATCAATAAAAAACCCCGTGCCAATCTTCGCGCCGGGGTGGATTTCAATGCCCGTTAGCATGCGGCCGATATGGGAAATGACCCGGCCCAGCAAAAAGAATTTATGGTCCCAGAACCATTTGGCAATACGGTAAAACACCACGGCGTGAAAACCGGGATAAGCCAGAATGACTTCCAATTTGGACCGGGCTGCCGGATCGCGCGCCATGCAGGCCGCGATATCTTCTTTAAATTTCTTGAACATGATGCCTCTCCGCACTGTCTAGTGCCGCCGTAATAAATCACGGCATTGGCGTTGACCATGCCTAGGAGCCCCTCGTCACACACCTGCTACGCTGAGCAGGTCTGCGAACCTCGACTCTCTCTAACGTAGTTAGACTGACGCAAATGTTCAAGATCTACCACATCAGCGAATTATTCCACGAATTCTGCAAAACAACGCTGCAAAGGCTTGCGGAAATTGCCTCGTGTGCATTATATGCGAATATGAGTGGCGTCGGTAGCTCCCTGAGACGTGCGGGTTGCAGCATCGAGCAATAGGAGTACCCGCGAAATGCCTGAAGTTATCTTCAATGGACCGGCCGGTAGATTGGAAGGGCGCTTTCATGAAAGCGACACGACCAATGCGCCCATTGCCATGGTGCTGCATCCCCATCCCCGTTTCGGCGGCACCATGAACAACAAGATTGTTTATAATCTGTATCAATCATTCGTTGAGCGGGATTTTACCGTGTTGCGCTTTAACTTTCGCGGCGTCGGGCGCAGCCAGGGTCGCTATGACAACGGTATCGGCGAATTATCCGATGCCGCCTCGGCACTGGATTGGCTGCAAAGTATCCATCCCAACGCCAAGACCTGCTGGATCGGCGGGTATTCCTTTGGCGCCTGGATTTCCATGCAGTTGCTGATGCGCCGGCCGGAGATTTCGGGCTTTATTTCCATCGCCCCACCCGCCAACAATTTCGATTTCACCTTTTTGGCACCCTGTCCCGCATCCGGCTTGATCGTGCATGGCAGCCGCGACGAGACCGTGCCCGAAGCGGATGCCGCAGCCCTGGCCCAACGCCTTCAGGCCCAACGCGGCATTGCTATCGATTACCGCAAGATCCCCGGCGCGACCCATTTCTTCCAGGGCAAAATGGACCGGGTGAACAAGGAAGTGGCCGACTATCTCGACGCCAACCTTAAAGACGGAGGTCCCGGCGTCAAATAGCCACCATGAAATTCCTGCTACTGTTGTTGATCGTGACCGGCGGCCTGGTCTGGTGGTTGGGTGCCCCTAGAGCGGCCCGGTTGCTTGGCGTGCCGAAACGCTGGACCACCAAACGGGGCCAGATCATCTTCGCGGTCATTATCGTAGGTGCCGCGCTGGCCGTCACCCTGCTGCCATACCTGAAAACATAGCTTGGTTCCGGGCGAGTGGCCTCCGTATGGGCATTACGGCAAGGTCGCGCCGTAAATATCCGCAACGCCTGTACTTAGGGAGTGTTCGATGCCGGTTTCCCCGCCCAGCCACGCGGCCATCGTCATAATTGGCGGTGGCGTCGTGGGTTGTTCCTTTGCCCATCATCTGGTCAAATTGGGCCTTAGGGATGCGCTTCTATTGGAACGCAAACAACTATACAGCGGCACTACTTGGCATGCCGCGTTCATCAATACCGGCGCCGACACAATCGAAGTGGCTTGCAAACGGGTTGAAGCGATGCCTTCCCTGCGCCCCCTGTATGACCCTAAAAGCCCGCGTATCCGCGCCTGTTGCCCGGCCCGGCCGGGGTTTTCTGGTCAGCTTGAGGAGACCAACCGTGCCGTCATCCGGGCCGCGTACCGGGGCGTTATTCATTATAATTGCGACTAAAAATGATGAACATTGTGAATAGAACGATGGTTCGGATGGCGCTACGTCTTTGGAGGAGGTATCAATGGGCTGGGGAAACCTTACCCATTCCCCTTCGATCGAGCCGATAATGGTAAAACAAATCTGGTGGAGAGTTTAGTCGTGCGAAATTCTAAAACGGTTATTTTCGACAACAACCCCGGCCGAAACGCACAGGCGGTTGGTGTCGCGCGAGAACTGGGTACGGACATTGATTTGATCCATGAGCCGTCCGTCGGAGTGATCGGTAACAAGGGCGATTCTCAATGTTACCTCGGGGTACAACGGAAGGTCGAGGCAATCCATGAATGCCTGCGGCGAAACATCGGCTGCGGCGGAGATCAGATGAGCATGCGACTGGTGCAACCGGAGTATACGGTTGCGACCTCGGATGGCATGCGCAACGGCACCCGGGAAATGCGCTATTCTCTGATTGGCCGCGAGGTCACGCACGACACGGTGTGCGAACATTTAAGCGCAAGCGGCCTGGAGGGAACCATCGCCGTGGTCGCCTGCGACAAACCGCCCGTCGGCACTCTGTCGGCGTTACTGGAACATGACCGCCCCGGTATTATCATGTCGGACGGTCCTATTCGCCCTGGCATGGATTCTGTGACCAAGGAGCCGATCGATATCGTCACCGGCTTTCAGGTCGCGGGCAATGACGATGAGGAAATGAAGAAGCGTGTCGCGTGCGAGGCCTGTCCAGGATACGGCAGTTGCGGCGGAATGTTCACATACAACACCATGCAAACCTTCATAGCCGTGGTCGGCATGGAACCTCTGCATATGGTGTCGCCGCCATCGGACGATCCGCGGCGGATGGAACAGTTCCCCGGCGAACTGGTGAGCTATCTGGGGGCTATGATCGAGGCCGACCTGACGCCCCGAAAAATCGTAAGCCGAGACTCCATTCGCAACGCGATGATTGTAGCCATGTCTGTCGGTGGTTCGACCAATGTCTTGCTACACGGCCCGGAAATTGCCAGAGCCGCGGGTTTTGGCAATTTTGCGGAAGACATCATGTCGTTCGACGAATTCAATCACCTGTCGCAAAATGTTGTGCCGGTTCTGGTCGATGCCCGGCCATTCGGAGCCTATTCCATGGTAGATATCGACGAGAAGGGCGGCATCCAGGTTATAGTCAAGGAATTGTTGGAGGCCGGGCTTCTAAACGGTGACGCATTCACCTGTACAGGCGAGACGCTATCGCAGCAGGTCGCGCGGCTCGATCCCCCGGCCCCCGACGGCAAGGTCATATATACCGTAGCGACGCCTTACAAACCGACGGGCGGACTACGGGTGCTGGGCGGCAACCTCTCGCCGGAATTCAGCGCCGTGCTGAAACTGGCCGGCGTCGAGGGCGGCCTGGAGGACAATGTTTTTGTTGGCAAGGCTCGCATTTTCGATAGCGAGGCCGCCCTGTTGCAGGCGTTGGAAAATCGACCTGAGGTGATCGAGAATCACGATATGATCATCGTGCGTTATGAAGGACCCAGCGGTGCGCCTGGGATGCCGGAAATGCTCGATTCTACTTCTAGGATCACAACACTGTGCCGCGAAAAGGACATTGTCGTTGGCCTCATGACAGATGCCAGGTTCTCCGGCGGTTCGGTCGGGCTGGTTATAGGCCATGTCGGACCGGAAGCTGCCTTGGGCGGCCCAATCGCCTTCGTGGAAGATGGCGATGAAATTGTGGTAGATCTGAATACCAACGAGCTGAATTGCACGGCGCTTTCTGACCCTAAAATTTTGACCGCCAGAAAAACTAGCTGGGAAAACGTCGTCAAGGCGAACGGCGGTACCCACCCCTCGATCGGGGATGCCGACACACGGTTGCTGAACCGCATGCGACATTCCGCCGTCTCGGCGGTTTATGGTGCAGGTATGCACCCGGGCCGGGTCCTTTGGGTCAATAAACCGCGGGAACCGGTAAGGACAGCTTTCGTGCCGTCGAACAAGTTTCGCGTGGGTTCCGGAAAAGCATTCTAGTGGTCCTATTCTAACGGATGGTTTCCATCCGTGAGGATCGAAAGACCACCAGGCTCTATAGAAACGTGATGCATAAGACACCAAACCGAAGGACTCTTCTGTTTGGTTCGCACCACTAGTGCGCTTTCCACGGACTGGCTCCGCCACCGCCTTTGGCGCGGAACTTTCGTGTTTTGTGGTTGGCGGGTGTGGCGGGCCGGGTATAGGCTTGTCTTCACGGTGGCGGGGGATAGTTTGGTCCTGGCGCCAGCAGAATTTATAGAGGAGAGGATTTTCAATGTTGAAAATTCATAGAGCCGAGGAACGGGCGACGAAAAGGGCTGCTGTAGAAATGTTCACCGGCGATGTCTTTCAGGATGAAGTGCTGGTCGGCGAAGCGCCATCGCGGATGCGGGCGACGAACGTCACCTTCAATCCGGGCGCGCGCACGGCCTGGCACCAGCATCCGGTTGGCCAGACCTTGTGGGCTGTTGCGGGGGTGGGGCGGGTCCAGGTTGAGGGCGGGCCAGTTGAGGAGCTTCGGCCCGGCGACACTGCGATCATCCCGCCCAACGCGCGCCATTGGCATGGCGCCGCACCGGACCGGATTTTCACCCATCTCGCCATGTCGGAGACGGGCGAGGACGGCGGTGGCACTGAATGGTTCGAGAAAGTCAGTGACACTGATTACGAACGTTAGAGAAATTTCGAATCTATGAGAATCGCGCAGCATTTCTAAGTGATTTGAAAAATTTCTCTAATTCTAAAGATGTGAGCATTTTTAGAATGAAAATGC
Organism: Alphaproteobacteria bacterium; assembly: GCA_963577885.1. Lineage (GTDB taxonomy): Bacteria > Pseudomonadota > Alphaproteobacteria. The sequence goes on along the minus strand of CAUZBE010000076.1, from coordinate 3,398 downwards.
TCTAACTAGGAAACTTGGTTGATTGCCAGGTGACCATGCGCCATGTGCCGTTTTGGTTCTGGTAGACGTCTGTAAACCGGACGGCAAATTCATTGGAAGTGCCGTTCGCGGTGACGTTGATCTGGGCGCGGCCGGTCAACACCACCACGTCGCCCAAATCCTGCGCTACGACATCGGATGGCTCGACGGAAACATAGACCGTGGTGCCGGATTCCATACCCCCGATCAGGCTCTGCTTGGTATCCAGGCGCGCCGATGAATGGGTGTAAATCAAGTCCTTGCAAAGCAGCTTATTAAGCTTGGCAATATCCTTGTCCGCCATGGCCTGCATGCGCTCTTTGTCTAGCGCAATAATGCGGGAGCCATTTTCACTCATGGTATTTCTCCATTTCTGGTTTGCAAGTGTTGAATAGGGATGAAAATTTATCCGCTATAGATGCCCCGGACCCGGCCTTTAAGTTTCGTCAACGCCGTCAAGGCATCGACGGTGGGGGCGGGAATGCCGGCGATGCGTGACATCGCGGCGACGGAATTTGCCAGGGCGTCAATTTCGATGGGCCGCCCGCGCTGTAGGTCCTGCAACATGGACATGGTGTGATCCGTTGCGCGCACGGTCATTGTTATGCGCTTTTCCATGGGCACCGGAATTTCCGCCCCTAATGCTGTGGCGATAGCCTCCATCTCGGTCATCATGTGGCGGACAACCTCCACCGCGTCGGGCGCATCGGCGAACCGGCCATTGATGGCCTCGGTCAGGAACGCCGTTTGGTTCCAGCACAGGCTGTTGATCATTTTAGTCCAAATATGGCCGCGAATGTCCTCCTGGATTGGCGCATGCAGGCCGCTCGCCGTCATCGCCTGGACCAGGGCCGCAAGGCGTGGCGATGTTTCACCGCTCGGCTCGCAGATGGGATAGACCGCGCGCATGCCGTCTTGATGCACAACGCCGGGCTCCAGAACCTCCGCCGCCGTCCAAAAGGCGCAACCGATGGCCCGTTCCGGCCCGATCATAGACCACTGCCGGCCATCGGGGTCCAGTTCCGGCAGGCGGCGATCCGCATGGGGACCGGCCAGCCCATAAAATACAACCAGGGAATGCCCGTGGTCGGTGGAATGACCGCCGTTTCGGGGCCGAGCAGGGGGGCTGCATTACGGCCAATTCACCATCGACCTGGTGCGACTTCAGCGTGATGAACACATAATCCTGCGACCCAAGTTCCGCCGGGTTATCGGTGGCGCGCACGGGCACGGTGAAATCATCTTCCGCCGATACGATGCGGATGCCGTTCCGCTGCATCGCCTGCAAATGTGGGCCTCGGGCAATCAGGGTGACGTCGACCCCGCTGCGCGCCAGATGGCCGCCAATGTGGCCACCGATGGCACCCGCGCCGTAGATGCAGACCTTCATTGCATCGCCGTCATGAAGGCGCGCATCGCCGCAATCTGCTTGTCGAGTGGCCCGATACCCAGGCCCGAGGTATAAAACGTCGTGTGGGTAGCGCCCAAGCTACGCCAGGCATCGGCCGCCGCCCGCCACTCCGCCTCTCCACCGAGGCTGGAGCGGATCCAGGATTCCAGGCCAAAGGCGGCGGGGTCACGGCCTTCTTCGCGTAAATAGCCGTGCAGTTTCCGCAGCTGCGCCTGGGTATTGGAGCTGGGGTTGCCCAGCGGTATCCACCCTTGGCCATATTTTGCGGCGCGCTTTAGCATCGCATCGATGCCGCCGCCAAACCAAACCGGGATCGGCCGTTGTATAGAGGGAGGGCTTACCCCGGCGTGATGGACAACGTCAAATTCACCCGTGAAATCCACCGTTCGCTCGGTCCAATAGCGGTTCAGCAACTCGATCTGCTCGGCCTGGCGGCGGCCGCGTGTGTGCCAATCCTGGCCAAGCGCTTCGTATTCCACCGGGTTCCAACCAACACCGACGCCAAGGCGCAGTCTGCCACCGCACAGGATATCGATTTGGGCGGCCTGCTTGGCGACCAGGGCGGTTTGGCGTTGCGGCAGGATCAGGACGCCGGTTGAAAGGCCCACGCGCTCGGTCACGGCTGCCAGAAAGCCCAGAGTTACGAAGACTTCGTGAAACGGATCGCTGATATCGTAGGGGCCCTCGAAATCGGGCAAGGCGCTGCGGTCGGCGCCAAGCACGTGATCGGAGACTTCGATGTAATCAAAGCCAATTTCTTCTGCCGCTTGGGCCCAATCGCGGATGACGGCACGGTCGGGGGGCATATCGCGGGTTGGGAAAAATGCGCCAAATTGCATGCTGATCTTCCTTTTGGGCGCTAGGGGAAGGGAGATAGTCCTCCGCTAGCGCGGATGTCGTTGATGACCTCCTTCACCCGTTGGCGGAGCGGTGCGTACTGAACGCTGAATTCCTCGATGATGCGGCTGTTGTCGATCAGGTAGTTGCCGGAAATTGCCCGCCCGCCGGTTTCTGCTTCAAAGCGGATATCAGCCTCGGGCAGGAACTCGCGTACCTGGGCCGCCAGTTCGGCCAGGCTAACCATGGCGCCGCCGGAATTATAAGTCTCGTATTTTGGCTTATCGGTCAACACGACGCGGGCAAAAACCTCGGCCATGTCCTCCACATGAATGACGCAGCGCATCGTATCGGCGTGGGGGAAAGTGACGGACTGGCCGCGCGCCGGCTGGCACATACAGTTTACGTGATCGATGGAGCCAAATTTTTTATCTGGGCCGGTTACATTGGCCGGGCGTATGCAAGTAATCGTCATGCCATAGGCGCGGCGGTAATCGTGGGCCTGCCATTCATTGATGATTTTATTGACTGCATATTGGGTCTCGCCTCTCCGTTCGTCGGTTTCGTCGACCAGGCGCTCGCCGAATTCGGTTTGTTGGCCGGTAACTGCGACCGAGCTGGCAAAGACCGTGTGCTTGACGCCGCTGCGCCGGGCCGCTTCAAAGCAATTATCCATGCCCTGAATGTCGAGCTTGAACGCGACGTGGGGCGCCAGATCGCCAATAAAATATGAGAGATTAACCACCCGGTCGGCGCGGAATTCCTGTATCGCGCCAATCACATCATCAAATTGGGTAACATCGCCTCGCACCACCTTGACCTTGTCGCCCAGGTGCGCGAACGCGGTGGAGGCGCCTGCAACGTCGATATCCATACAGGTCACTTCGTGGCCCGCTGCCGCCAGGACCGGTATCATCCGCCGCCCAATGAAACCCGCCCCGCCAATCACCAAAATAGACATATTTTCAATTCCATTTTCGATTGCGCCGTATCCGTAGCGCAGTTGTCATTTTAATACAGTAGCACCAGCACTTTAGTTCGGGAACGCGTATTTCTTTTGTGTGAATCAGCTCGCGGCGAGGAACTCCTGGGCGCGCTCCCGCACATCATCGGCGACGCGTGACGGTCGCCG
>CAUZBE010000075.1:0-9782 GCA_963577885.1 Alphaproteobacteria bacterium | reverse complement strand
AGGGAAGGTTTTCGACAAAACTTTGAAAAGCCGCCCGCTCTGTCTCGAAATCGCCATAGAAATCAAGATGCTCCGGATCCATGTTGGTGACAACGGCGATGGTCGCCGGCAGCTTGGTGAAACTACCGTCGCTTTCATCCGCTTCCACCACCATCCAATCTCCGGCCCCCAGGCGGGCGTTCGTGCCATAGGCATTAATAATACCGCCGTTGATCACCGTCGGGTCGTGCCCCGCCTGATCCAGGATTGCCGCGACCATGGAGGTCGTCGTCGTCTTGCCATGGGTGCCACCCACGGCGATGGCCCATTTCAAGCGCATCAGTTCGGCCAACATCTCGGCCCGACGCACTACGGGGATCATCGCTTCGCGCGCCGCCAGCACTTCCGGATTATTGGGTTGCACCGCGGATGAGATCACCACGACCCGTGCTTCACCCAGATTTTCCGACCGATGGCCGATTTTTACCTCGATCCCCAAACCGCGCAGACGGACCACATTAGCGCCTTCCACCTGATCGCTACCCTGTATCCTATAGCCCAGGTTTTGCATGACTTCGGCAATGCCGCTCATGCCGATGCCGCCGATACCGACGAAATGAATAACCCCAATCTCCAATGGCAACGCTCTCATGCCGCCACCCTCTCGCGCATGCCTTTGGTAGCCAGCGCCACGACCATGTTGGCCAGTTGTGCGGCGGCATTTGGCTGTGCGCGGCTGCGCGCGGCGAGGGCAGCCTGCGTCAACGATTCGGGCGCCGCCATGAGCTTGGCCAGTTGCGCTGTCAGGACGGGCGCGGTCAGGTCGACTTCAGGCAGCAGCCAGGCCGCGCCGACGGAACATAGAACCTTGGCATTATCGGTTTGATGATCATCGGTTGCGTGGGCGTAAGGAACCAGCAGGCTGGGCCGGCCAGCGGCCGCCAATTCGCTAACCGTGCCGGCGCCGCTACGGGCAATAACTAGGTGCGCGGCGGCCAGTCGGGACGGCAGATCGGAAAAGAACGCCGCAGTTTCAGCCTCGATCGCCGCCTCGATATATAATTCACGAACCGCGTCGAGATCCTCCACCCGGCATTGCTGCACCACGCGCAGACGCTGGCGGTGTTCGGGGGGCAGGGCAACCAGAGCCTGGGGGATGACCTCGCTGAAGCAGCGGGCACCCTGGCTACCGCCAAAAATTAATAATTGAAATGGCGCGTCTAATTGGGGCGCCCGATAGGTTTGTTCGGCGATGGCCAACACATCACCGCGAACCGGATTACCGGTTAGCAGCTTGGGATAATGGCCAGACCGCGGCATGCGCTTTGTTGCGGCGAAAGAGATCGCGATGGCGTCAACCCGGCGGGCCAGCAGGCGGTTAACCCGCCCCAAGACCGCATTCTGTTCGTGCACCGCGCGGGGCACGGACAGAGCTATCGCCGCCAACATCGTGGGCAACGACGGATAACCGCCGAAGCCAATCACCGCCGCTGGATCGACCTGACGGATCAGACGCCACGCCTGAATGGTGCCAAGGGCGATGCGTGCCAGGGCCTTCACCTTGCCCAGTATACCGCGCCCGGACGGCGTGGCAGACGCAATACGGTGGATGGTCTGACCGGGGAAGCGACCACTGAAGTCATCGCCCCGTCTATCCGTTACGATATCCACGGCGCGGCCACGCCGGTCCAATTCTGCCGCCAGGGCTTGTGCCGGGAAAACATGGCCGCCGGTTCCGCCCGCCGCTAACATGATAGATCCGGTCATGGCAGCCCCCCGAGATTGGGGCGCCGGCGGGTCAGGGACAGCACCATGCCCATGGCCAATGCTAGGGCAATCATGGATGAACCGCCATAAGAGATGAAAGGCAAGGTCATGCCTTTAGTCGGCAACAGGTCCACATTGACGCCAATGTTGATCACCGCCTGCAAACCGAATTGGGTCAACAGCCCGGCGGCGGCCAACAAGACAAAGAAATTATCTTCACGCAGCAACCGGGCAAAACCACGCAAGGTGATAAAGCCGAACAAGGCGACGATGATCAGGCAGGCAACCAGGCCAAACTCCTCGCCCGCCACGGAAAATATGAAATCTGTGTGGGCATCGGGCAAGACCCGTTTGACCATACCCTCGCCCGGTCCCCGGCCCAGAAAACCACCCTGGCCAAAGGCATCCATGGCGCGATCAATTTGATAGGAATCGCCGCTGGCCGGATCCAGAAAGCGGTCGATACGGCTGGCTACATGGGGAATGGTGGCGTAGGCAACGACCGCACCGATCAGCCCCAGGCCGGCCAGGGCGCCGATCCATATCATTGATAAGCCAGCGATAAAACATTGCCCCAGCCAGACTACGGCGACCACCGCCGTCATGCCGAAATCAGGCTGCAGGACCAACAGACCCGCTACCAGAACAAACAAGGCACAACAGATCAAACCGCCAGGTATCCCCTCACGCCGTTGTTCCGCTAGCACCCAAGCTGCAACGACGGCAAAGCAGGGTTTGACGAATTCCGATGGTTGAATGGACAGCCCAGCGAATTGCAGCCAACGGGTCGCGCCCTTGATCTCGGGCCCCAGAAATAGGGTTGCCACCACCAACAATAAGCTTAAGGCAAATCCGACCACGGAAACCCGCCGCACGCCGCGCGGGCTCATCAGCGAGACAACGAACATCACGGCCACGGCCAGGGGCAGAAAAATCGCCTGGCGCAAAACGAAATGCTGGCTTTGTAGTTGGAGGCGTTCGGCCACGGCAGGGCTGGCGGCCAGGGTCAACAAGGTGCCAATGGCGATCAACAAGGCAACCGCCAACAAGGTCCAGCGGTCAACAGTCCACCACCAGCGGCCGACGATAGAGGTATCCGTGCGCGCGAATGAAATCACTGTGACCTTCCCACCGCGCGCCGCGGATAATTACCGTTGCCGCCGCCGTTACTATTGCCATTGCGATTACTTTGACCGGCAATTTCCTGGGCCAACGCGCGGAACTGATAGCCACGGTCTTCGAAGCTGGTGAATTGATCAAAACTGGCGCAGGCCGGCGACAGCAGAATAACCCCACCCTTCCCCGCGGCTGCCGCCGCGTGGGCCGCACGTATCGCTGTGGTCAGATCACCGGATATCTCGTGCGCCACAGCCTTACCGAGACCGCGGGCAAAATCAACGGCCGCCGCGCCGATGAGGAAGGCTTTCGTTACGTTGGGGAAAAGCGGTGTCAGCGTGGCGATACCGCCCTGTTTGGCAATTCCGCCCGCGATCCAGAATATTTTCTCGTAGGCCGCAAGAGCATGGGCCGTGGCCTCGGCATTGGTAGCTTTGCTGTCGTTGACGAACACGATATCACCCTGGCGCGCCACTACTTCCATGCGATGGGGCAGGCCGGGATAATCCGCCAACGCCAGGACAATTTGCGCGGCGGTCAGATTCAACGCCGTGGCCATAGCAAAAGCGGTGGCCGCATTTTGCCAATTATGGGCGCCACGCAGGGTCTCGATTTCATTCAAGTCGGCAACCAGCGCGGCGGGCGCGCCGGGCGCGGCCCGATATAGCCGGCCATCACGGGCAAAGATGCCCTCTGCAACCGCGCCGGTAACGGATATCTCTGCGACCTTGCGCCCGGCCTCCCGCATCTCCTGGCACATTCGAGCTGACCATTCATCGTCGCTGCCTATGACCAGTGTGGCGTCGGGACAGGCCATCTCCAACAAGCAGCGTTTAGCGGTAATATAGCCGTCCATGCCGCCGTGGCGGTCCAGATGATCGGGGCTAATATTCAACAATGCGACCACCTGTGGCCGCAGCCCCTTGGTCAGATCAATCTGATACGAAGACAGCTCCAAAACATAGGCCCCGTCGGCGCCCAGAACGTCAAAATCTAGAATCGGCCGGCCCAGGTTGGCGCCAATCTGAACGTCGCGGCCCGCGCGCGACAAAATATGACCCAGTAGCGAGGTCGTTGTGGACTTACCGTTGGTGCCGGTCACCGCCGCTATGGCCGCCACCGGCCGGGTACGGGCAAACAGTTCCACATCGCCCAGCACCTCGGCCCCTAGGCGGTCGGCGAGGCCGACCACCATATGGGGCCTGGGGTGGGTCAAAGGCACACCGGGGCTCAAGACCAGGGCGGCAATGCCGGCCCAGGCTTCAGGCGATGGCGCCGCCGCTTCGGCGCCCAGGCTAACTGCGTCCAGGCGACGGTTCGGTTCGTCGTCCCAAACCAGCACCCTCGCACCACCCGCGATCAAGGCCCGAGCGGCTGATAGACCGGTCCGCCCCAAGCCGAAGACGGCCACGAATTTGTCACGATATGCGGTGATGGGGATCATCGCTCAGCGCAACTTCAATGTGGCCAGGCCAACCAGGGCCAGAATAACGGCAATAATCCAAAAGCGGATGACGATGGTCGGCTCCGCCCAGCCTTTTTGTTCATAATGATGATGCAGGGGCGCCATGCGGAAGACCCGGCGGCCGGTCATCTTGAATGACGCAACCTGCACAATCACCGACACCGTCTCCAGTACGAACAGGCCGCCGATGATGGCGAGGACAAACTCGTGCTTGGTGACCACGGCGACCGCGCCTAGTCCGCCACCCAGGGATAGACTGCCAGTGTCGCCCATGAACACCATGGCCGGCGGCGCGTTGAACCACAGAAAGCCTAATCCGGCCCCGACCAGGGCGCCGCAATAAACGGCCAGTTCGCCAGCGCCGGGTATGGTGTGCAATTGCAAATAAGTAGCGAATACCATGTTACCGGTTAGATAGGCTATCAAGGCAAAGGCAGACGCGGCGATGATCAAAGGCCCGATCGCCAGGCCATCCAGGCCGTCTGTCAGGTTCACCGCGTTGGAGGACCCGACCATGACCAACGCCACGAAGGGTACGAAAAACATGCCCAGATCGAACAACAGATCCTTGGCGAACGGCAGCGCCAAATGGCTGGAAAGGCTGGCGGGTTGAAACGACATGATCCACAGAGCCGCGATCACCGCGACCACCAATTCCAGCACCAGTTTTAACTTTCCGGGCAGTCCGCGCACGTTGGCCCGTGTTACCTTTAGATAGTCATCGGCGAAACCGATCAGGCCGAACCCGGCGGTGACCAACAGCACGGCCCAGACGAAACGGTTGCTCAAATCCGCCCACAGCAGGGTCGATATCGACAGCGCCAACAGAATCAGGACACCACCCATGGTCGGGGTGCCCTGTTTAGCCACGATATGGCGCGCCGGCCCGTCATCGCGGATCGGCTGCCCCTGGCCCTGCTTACTGCGCAGCCAACGGATCAAAAATGGACCAAAGACAAAGCTGATGAGCAGCGCGGTCATCACCGCCGCGCCGGTGCGGAAGGTCAGATAGCGGAACAGATTGAACAGGCTAAAATCTTCCGCCAGGGGGTAGAGTAAGTTAAATAGCATCCTCGCCCCCTATCCGTTTGCCGCCGACGAATTCATGGCGTCGTCGTCGTCGGGCACAACCTCGCCCAGGCCGCACAAGGCCTGAACAATGGGCGCCATGGCCAACCCCAGGGAACCCTTGACCAGCACCGTGTCGCCGGGGCACACAGCCGCCACGACCTTTGGCAGTAATTGCGCCGATGTTGCCTGGTGATCACCGCGCATGGCCTTGGGTAAGGCGTCGAACAATTGCGCCATATGGGGGCCGCAGGCAAAGACCTGGTCAACCCCTGCCGCCACCAGGGCCGGCGCCAATGCCACATGCAAATCCGGCGCCGTAGAACCCAATTCCAGCATATCGCCCAGCACGGCAATCCGCCGACCCTGGGGTGCCGCCGCCGTGGCCAGGATTTCAATGGCGGCGGTCATGGCGATGGGAGACGCGTTGTAGCTTTCATCGATAACCAGCAATGTATCTTCGCCCAAGACCACGCGATGGCGTTGCCCGCGCCCCTTGGGCGCCGACACCTCGGCCATGGCCAGCGCGGCCAGCGCCAGGTCCGCGCCCAAGGCACGTGCCGCAGCCAGGACCGCCAGGCTGTTTATCGCCCAGTAGCGGCCAGGCGCGCCTACCTTGTAAGTCACGGCCTGGCCATCAATATCGGCGGAGATGCAATTGCAGGTGGGATGCTGGGCCAGGCCGATTAAGCGTGCCTGAGCCTTTTCGTGGGTGCCAAAGGAAATAATTTGGTCCACGCCGGCCGACCTGGCCGCTGCTTCCAGGTGGTCATAATGCGCGTTATCGCGGTTCAGTATGGCGACCCCGTCGGGTTCCAGACCGGTGAAAATTTCCGCCTTGGCATCAGCGATCTGACTTAACGAAGTGACGAATTCCAGGTGCACCGGTTCCACATTGGTAATGATAGCGACGTGGGGGCGGACCAGCTGGCTAAGCGGCGCAATCTCGCCGGCATGGTTCATGCCCAATTCAAACACGCCATAGCGGCAATCGCGGGGCATCCGCGCCAGGCTCAGAGGCGCGCCCCAATGATTATTCAAGTTGCCTTGCGAGGCATGGGCGGAAGCACTTCGGGCCAGGGCCTGATACAGGGCTTCCTTTGTCCCCGTCTTGCCCACGCTGCCCGTCACGGCGGCGATCCGGGCTGTAGCGCGGTCGCGGGCGGCACGGCCCAGGGCCTGCAGCCCGGCCAAGGTATCGCCGACCTGCAGCAAAGGCGCGCCCGAATCCAGATCATCGGGCCGGCGGCTGACCATGGCGGCGGCGGCGCCGCGGGCCAGGGCATCGGCGACGAAGCCGTGGCCATCGAAGTTCGGCCCCTGGATCGCCACGAACAGATCGCCGGCCTGAATTGTACGGCTATCGATAGACATGCCCTTGGCCTGCCAGTCAACGTGGCTCCGGCCACCGGTCGCGGCGGCGGCTTCGGCGGCCCGCCAAAGGATAGGGCCGTTCATGGCTTGCCCCCCGCCAAGACCCTGCGCGCCACGTCGCGATCGTCAAAGGGCAGGGTGACGCCTGCAATTTCCTGTCCAGTCTCGTGGCCCTTGCCGGCGATCAACAAGACATCGCCGGCGCCCGACCAGTTGATCGCCGTGGCGATAGCCTGGCCACGGTCGGCGATCTCGGTCGCATCGGGACAACCGATCAGGACCTCGGCCCGGATCGCGGCGGGGTCTTCACTTCGGGGATTATCGTCGGTGACCACGGTCTTGTCCGCCAGTTCGGCGGCAATACGGCCCATTTGTGGGCGTTTGCCCCGGTCCCGATCGCCACCACAGCCGAAGACCACAATCAACCGGCCTTTGGTATGGGGGCGCAAGGCGGCAATGGCGGCGCGCAAGGCTTCCGGCTTATGGGAATAATCCACATAGACACTGCCTCCGCTGGGATGGCCGCCCACGGCCTGCAAGCGCCCCGGTACGCCGGTCAGATGCGCGGCGGCGGCGAACACCGCGTCCGAATCTTCACCGCAGGCCAGAATTAGGGCAATCGCGCATAAGACATTCTCGGCCTGAAATGCGCCGACCAACGGCAGCTCAAATTCCGCTTGCCGGCCCAGGGCCGCAATGGACAGATGTTGTCCGTTGCCAACAATCTCGCGGCGTAGCAACTCAACATCGCCGCCCGCGCCGAAGGTGAGGATACGGTGGCCTCTAGCCCGGCACACCGCATGCAGACGATCCGTCAGATCAGACCCCATGGGCAACACGGCGGTGCCACCCGGCGCCATAACGACCTGAAACAGATACAGCTTGGCCTGCAAATAGACCTCTTCGTCCGCGTGGTAATCCAAATGATCACGGGACAGGTTAGTAAAGGCAGCCACCATCACCTTTACCCAATCCAGGCGCCGCTGTTCCAGGCCATGGCTTGACGCTTCAAGAACCAAATGGTCTACATCCGCATCGGCCAGGTCCTGCAAGGCTTGATGCAGGACTACCGGATCCGGCGTGGTATGGGTCAGCTTGCGCCGCAGGGGCGCCGAGTTGACGCCCAATGTCCCCAGACTGGCGCCCGAGTGGCCCATGGCGGCCCAAATTTGCCGGACAAAATCAGCAACGGAGCTTTTTCCAGCGGTGCCGGTCACGGCCACGATGGTTTTCGGCTGACCGGCAAAGAATTGCGCCGCCAGTTGAGAGAGGCGGCGGCGCGGGTCTTTATCCTCGATGATAGGCACATCGACGGGGATTTTTAGCTTGGCGGCCAGACCGGGCGGTCCCAACAGGGCGGCCGCGCCACGACGGATCGCTTCCGGCACGAAATCGGCGCCGTCGATGGCACTGTCGGCAACACTACTGGGCAAGGCAGCGAACAAATAACCGGGCGCCACTTCACGGCTATCCGCCGTCAACCCCACTATTTGCCGATCCGCCAGTTGGCTCACCCCGTCCCCCACGAGCTCAATTAACCGCAACGTTCCGGCTCCCGTAGTGCACGGATGAAGACGGCGGCAACGCCATGGCCCGACGGATTGGCTCGGCCCCATCGTCAATGGGCTGAACCCCTAGGATCGGCGCAATTCGGCTGATCACCCGGCCCGCCAGGGGCGCCGCAGTCCACCCGGCGCCGGCAAAGCCATGGGTTTCCGCATCGCCCTTGGGTTCATCCAGCAACACGTAGACGACATATTTTGGTGCGGTCATAGGAAAGGCCGCGACAAAGGAGGAGATCAAAGCATCACGACGATAGCCGCGTAGGCCAGCCTTTTCCGCCGTGCCGGTCTTGCCGCCAACCAAATAGCCCGCCGCCTCAGCCTTGCGCCCGGTGCCTTTCTCGACCACCGCACGGAGCAATCGGCGCAGCTGGCGGGAAGTTCGCGCCCGGATAACCTGGACACCGACCGTGCGCTCGCCCGTCTTGTGCTTGATCAATGTCGCTGGCAGCAACACGCCACCGTTCACCATTGCCGCAAAGGTCGTGGCAAACTGTACCGGACTGACAGCCACGCCATGGCCGTACGAGGCGGTCATGGTGCTTATCTCGCCCCAGCGGGACGGGGTTAAAGGCGTGCCGACCTCGGGCAGTTCCAGGCTGGGCCGGCCCAGCAGACCAAAACGATCAAGATATTTGCGTTGACCATCCCGGCCCACATCCAGGGCCATCTTGGCGGCGCCGATATTAGAGGAATAGATCAGAATTTCGGGCACCGACAACCAGCGGTTTTTGGGGTGGCTGTCGCGAATGGTGAAGCGGGCTGATCGGATAGGCTTTCTCGCGTCATAGAGACCCTGAATTCCGGTCGCACCGCTGTCTAGGGCCATGGCCACGGTCAGCACCTTAAACACCGAGCCCAACTCGTATACGCCCTTGGTCGCGCGGTTGAAGAGGGACATGTCGGGTGCGGCCGAGGGATGATGGGGGTCAAAATCTGGTAACGAGGTCAGGGCTAGAATTTCACCCGTATTGGCATCCATCACCACGCCGGCGGCACCCGAGGCGCGAAAGCGGTTCATGGCCAATGACAGTTCGTCACGCAGCGCGTGCTGCACCCTTACATCCAATGCCAGTTGCAAGGACTGGCCCAGGGGGCCGCGGTCACGCATTTCCTGGTCAAAGTATTTCTCGATACCAGCGATGCCGTTGCCGTCCACATCGGTAAAGCCGAGAACATGGGATTCCAACGCACCCTGAGGATACAGACGGCGCTGTTCATCACGGAAGTCCAGGCCCGGAATTCCCAAACCATTGACCGCCGCCTGTTGCGAAGGTGTCAGTTTCCGCTTCAACCAGACGAAGGCGCGGCCCGAGGCCAGAAGTTCCAGGACTGCCGATCGGCTCAGCTCTGGCAATACTGTAACCAAACGCCGCGCGGCCCTAGCCGGGTCAGGCACCACTCTGGCGTTGGCGTACAAAGACGCGGTCAGCAAATTCGTCGCCAGCAGA
>CAUZBE010000074.1:0-9868 GCA_963577885.1 Alphaproteobacteria bacterium | reverse complement strand
AGCCATGCCGGCGTGCTGGCGGCCATGAAAGGCTGGGGCTTTCAAGTACAAGCACACGAAATCTACGAAAGCGTTGCTGACATGATGGCCTATCATGGGAAAATGGAGGCCGGGCGCAGTGCCCTGGCCTATGACATCGATGGTATTGTCTACAAGGTGGACCGCCTGGATTGGCAGGACCGCCTGGGGGCGGCTTCCCGCTCGCCGCGCTGGGCGATTGCGCATAAATTTGCGGCCGAGCAGGCCCAAACAGTGGTCGAGGGGATAGAAATTCAGGTTGGCCGCACCGGCAAGCTGACCCCGGTCGCACGTCTGAAACCGGTAACCGTTGGCGGTGTGGTGGTTTCCAACGCGACCTTGCATAACGAGGACTATATCAAGGAGAAAGATATTCGCGTGGGCGCCACGGTGCTGATACAGCGGGCCGGCGATGTCATCCCGCAGGTTCTGCAAGTGGTCAAGCCGGGCCCTTTGCCCTTTGCATTCCCTAAAACCTGTCCTGCCTGTGGTGCGCTAGCGGTGCGGTACGAGGGCGAAGTGGACTGGCGCTGTGGCGGCGGCTTGACCTGCGAAGCACAGGCGGTGGAGCGCCTGCGCCATTTCGTCTCTCGCAACGCCTTCGATATAGAGGGCTTGGGCGAAAAACAAATCAGCGCATTTCATGACACCGGGGTCGTTGCGGCGCCGGCGGACATTTTTAGATTGCGGGAGCGGATCGCGGAAAAGGGCGGCAAGCCGTTGCAAGATTGGGAAGGCTGGGGCGAAACATCGGCCGAAAATTTGTTTAGCGCTATAGAGGAGCGGCGCGGGATCGCTTTGGACCGTTTGATTTTTGCCCTCGGTATCCGCCATGTTGGCCAGGGCAACGCCAAGCTGCTCGCGCGGCGTTACGAGACCAAGAAAAACTTTGAAAACGCCGTATTCGGCGACATTCTGGAAGACTTTCTTGATATTGATGGTGTTGGCGAGAAAGTGGCCAAGGCATTGTTGGCCTTCTTCGCCGATGAGTATAACAAATCCGTTTGGACGGAGCTGGTGACGGAGCTTCGGGTTCAAAATATGGAGCGCGCCGCCACCGCGTCGCCCGTTGCCGGGCAGACCCTCGTGTTTACCGGCACCTTGGAAAAGACCTCCCGCGCCGAGGCCAAGGCTAAGGCCGAAGCCATGGGCGCCAAGGTGTCCGGCTCGGTCTCCACGAAGACCAATATGGTAATTGCCGGTGCCGCCGCTGGATCAAAATTGAAAAAAGCCCAGGCGCTGGGTGTTAAAGTGATAGACGAAACGGAATGGCTGGCCCTAGTCGGCGCACCGGTTGTCCAAACCAAGGGTGAAAGGAGAGAGGAGCCAACATGAGTAAAGAACTGGTCACATACGAATCGAAAGACGACATTGCCATCATCACCTTGAACCGGCCGGAAAAACTGAATGCCTTGTCGGTCGATTTAGGTGAGGCGTTGCGTGCCGCCTGGCAGCGCTTTCAGGCTAGCAACGACCGGGTGGCGATCCTGGCGTCGTCCACGCCGCGGGCCTTTACCGTCGGCGCCGATCTGACCCATCCGCCGGAGATTTGGCGCTTCACACCCAGCGTCGGTGTCGAGGTGGATAAGCCGATCATCGCCGCCGTGGATGGCTATTGCGTCGGCGGTGGCGTGGTGCTGGTGAATTTTTGCGACCTTTGCGTGGTCGCCGACACCGCCGTATTCAGTTATCCCGAAGCCAAGGTCGGTGTAACGGGCGGGCTGATTTCCTCTCTCGCTGCCCGTATTCCGCACAAGATTGCCATGGAATTCGTCCTATATGTGAGTGATATGTCAGCCCAGCGTGCCTACGAGGTCGGCATGGTCAACAAGGTGGTACCGGCCGATCAACTGATGGACGCAGCCATGGAATATGCCGTCAAGTTAAAGGGTCATGCACCCATGGTGTTGAGCGCCTTGAAGCGCTTCGTGGGCGAGGTTATTGCTAAGGGCCCCTCGGAGCGGGCCGGCATCGCGCGGCGTGACACGGAAGCGATCTTGGATAGCGACGATAAGCTGGAAGGCATTGCGTCATTCAAGGAAAAACGCCTGCCGAAGTTCATGGGCCGATAGTTCGTTCTGATGCCGCAAAACCGCGCCTGCATCGTTGGCATAGTGGACACGCCGCTGGAAAACGGGCGGGTGCCCGGGGGCGCCACCGTCATGCAGATCCAGGCGCGGGCGGCGCGGGATGCCTTGGCCGATGCCGGTTTGGAATGGAAAGATGTGGATGGCCTGTTGGTCGCCGGCAGTTGGGGCTTGCCGCGGCCGGGCGGCATGTCGGCGCTGGCTATGGCTGAATATCTCAACCTGCAACCCCGTTATCTGGATAACACTAATGCCGGTGGCCCCTCGTTCGAGATGCATGTTGGCCATGCGGCCATGGCGTTGGCGGCGGGCGCCTGCGACGTCGCGTTGATCCTCTATGGCAGCGATCAGCGTTCGGGCGGTGGGCGCAGCCTGGGCGGCCGGCCGAACTGGTTTGATCTGCAGTTTGAAACGCCCTGGGGCATGCCAGCGCCGGTCGGCGCCTATGCCTTGGCTGCGCGGCGGCATATGCATGAATTCGGCACTACGGCGGAGCAGTTGGCCGAGGTCGCCGTGGCGGCGCGGCAGTGGGCCCGCCTGAACCCTGATGCCATGATGCGCGAGCCCATGAGCGTTGCAGATGTCCTCGCCTCGCCGATGATTGCCGGTCCCTTGCATCTGTTCGATTGTTGTCTGGTCACCGATGGCGGCGGCGCCATTGTCATGACCACGGCCGAGCGGGCGCGCGATCTGGCAAAACGCCCCATTGCGATACGTGGGTTTGGCGAATGCGCTACCCATTTGAGCATCCCGGAAATGCCCGAGCTGGCCCGCCTGACCTGTGCTGAGCGGTCCGGGGCGGAGGCCTACCGCAAGGCCGGTCTGGGCCCAGGCGACATAGATGTGGTAGAAATATATGACAGCTTTAGCATCACCGTGCTGCTGAGCCTGGAAGCGTTGGGTTTTTGCGCGCCTGGCGAGGCCGGCTCCTTCGTTGCCGGTCAGCGCACTGCGCCGGGCGGGGATTTTCCCATGAATACCAACGGTGGTGGCCTGTCTTATGCCCATCCGGGTATGTATGGCATCTTCTTGTTGATCGAGGCGGTGCGGCAATTGTGCGGCGAATGCGGCGAGCGGCAGGTAGCGCATGCGGAACTGGCCCTGGTGCATGGTACGGGCGGTACTTTGTCCAGCGGCGCCACGGTCATTCTATCCAGAGAGTAGCCTTATGTATGACAAACCCAAATATGATAAGCCCTTACCGATGCCGGATCTTGAAACCCAACCTTTCTGGGGTGGCGCCAAGGCAGGTAAGCTGCTGCTGCCCAAGTGCCTGGATTGCGGCCAGTATCATTTTTTCCCTCGCGCCCTTTGTCCCTATTGCCGGTCGGAAAACTGGACCTGGGTTGCCGCCTCGGGCGACGGCGTAATCCATAGCTATACCATCGCGCATCGTGGCGCCGGACCCGCTTTCAAGGATGATGCGCCCTATGCTGTTGCCATCATCGAGTTGGCGGAAGGGCCTAAAATGATGAGCAATATCATCACCGACGATCTCGGCCGTATCGCCGTGGATGGGGCGGTGCGGGTTGCTTTCGACCCGGTGACCGAAGACATTACATTACCGAAATTTACTTTGGTGTAGGCAGCATGACCACGGCCCTAACTCCCAATGCCATGGGGAGGATTTGTCATGGGTCGCGGTCACCTTCATCCGAGGCCTGATTAATGGCCCGGGATTGAGCGGCTGACCGCTGTGCGACCTCGATTTCTTCCTTGGTCGCCTCTGGCGCGTCCGCTTGTTTGGCTACTTCGGAGATTACTTTCCAACTCAAAACGAAAATTGTATGCCTTTAATTTTTTAATTTGGTGAATTTGTCGTTAACTGGGCGGCGTCGATGGCGGTCCTTGCTATTGCTCCACTGCCTGGTCGGTGCGATACAACGGGCCCCGGTTGACACCGTCATGCATTTTGAAAACAATCCAAGGCGGATAAAAAAATGGCTGAAAATACCCGAATTCTGTTCAAATCTCGCCCCACGGGCTGGGTTGACGCATCACATTTCGAGATCGCGAAGGGCCCGGTAGCCGAACCGGCGTCTAACGAGGTGCTTATACGAAATATTTTCATGTCGCTTGATCCCTATATGCGCGGCCGCATGCGTGAGCAGAAATCCTACACCCCCGGGTTCGAATTGGGCCAGGTATTGCAGGCCGGCGCGGTCGGCGAGGTGATTGTATCCAACGACGCATCACTGGCGGTTGGTGACCTGGTGGAGGGCCGCCTGGGCTGGGAAACCTATTCCGTGGCGAAGGCCACCAACGTCAACAAGGTTGACGGCAATGTTGGGTCGCTGTCCCATTATCTTGGCGTCCTGGGCATGCCCAGCATGACGGCCTGGGTCGGCCTGCGCAATATTGGCCAGCCAAAGCCCGGCGAGACGGTTTACGTCTCCGCTGCGTCCGGCGCGGTCGGTCAGGTCGCCGGACAGATTGCTAAAATGCAAGGCTGTCATGTAGCGGGAAGTGCCGGTTCCGATGCCAAAGTAGCTTATATAAGGGACGAACTTGGCTTTGATACCGCCTTCAACTACCAGACGGTAGCCTCCCTGGGCGATGCCCTAGCCCAGGCCTGCCCCAAGGGCATCGATGTTTATTTCGAAAATGTCGGCGGCGCCATGTTGGATGCGGTCTTGCTGAAGGTTAATCCCTACGCCCGCATCGTCGCCTGTGGCATGATCAGCCAGTACAACTTGGAAAAGCCTGAAGGTGTAAAAAACCTGGGCACGATCGTTGGCAACAAAGTGAAGATGCAGGGCTTCATTGTCTCGGACCATATGGATTTGAAGGCTGAATTCATGGCCGAGATGTCCGGCTGGCTGGCGACGGGTAAGGTAAAATACCGTGAAGACATCACCCAGGGCATCGAGAACGCGCCCAGCGCCTTCATCGGCATGCTGAAGGGTAAAAATTTCGGCAAAAAAATAGTCCGGATCGCGGCCGAATAGGCTCAGGCGTCAATGTTATGGCTCACGGCCGTTTAAGCTCGCGGTGCAGGATGAAAAGCCCGGCGCCCACCACCAGGGCCGCGCCGGCCAGTTTCCATTGGTCGGGCACATCACCCCAGACCCCATAGCCGATGACGACGGCCCAAACGAGGGAGAGATACCTGAATGGGGCTACCGTGCCCGCCGGCGCCAACAGCAAGGCCTGAATGATCAACAGGTGGGCGACGGCGGCCAATATTCCGGCGGCTGCCAGCAAGCCCCAGTCGAACAAGCCGGGCCAATGGCTGCCCAGCACGGGGAGTGAGGCGCCACCAGCCAAAATAGCAACCAGCATGGAATAAAACAGTATCGATAGGGAATTATCGGTGCCGCGCAGACGGCGCGTTGCCACGTCACGCAGGGATGCCAGCAGGGCGGTGACCAAGGGAAAAATATAAAAGTACGGCACCCCGCCGCCGCTGGGACGCACCATAATTAGAACGCCCGCGAAGCCGATAAGAACTGCGACCCAGCGCTGCCAACCGACCCGTTCACCCAACATGGGTACGGACAGGGCGGTCAGGATAATCGGGTTCAGGAATATAATGGCCAATGCGGTAGCCAGGGGCAGATAGACAAACGACAAAACTACGAAGATCGAGGTGGCGGCGCCTAGGCCGGCGCGGATCAAGGTACCCTTTAGATCGCGCGAGATCAGAACCCGCCAGTTCCCTGCCCACGCCACAAGGATGACAATGGGTATAAAGGTAAAAATTCCACGATAGAACAGGATCTCGCCGGCATGGAAATCTGCCGTCAGCCACTTGGCGATGGCGTCCTGGATGGTCAACACCAAGGTACTGACGATCATGCACCAGGCACCCTTGGCGCTGTCCGATAAATTTCTGAACATGATTTGGTGCCGCTGGTGGCTCAACGCGGCGTCATAACGGCGGCGCCATCAACGCCATCAACGCTTTTGCAGCAGAAACTCGCGCCCGACCTTGACCCTTGGCTTGCCGTCATAGGCGACGATATCGGCCGTCGCGTAGGTCTCGCTCCATTCGTCCGGCAGGTACGAGCCAGTGCCGACCACATCGATAGGCGCCTTGACGCTACCCATAACCTGGCATTTGAAGAAGTTAAAGCCGGAGGATGCCACGATCGGTGCATTGGGAAAGCCCGCTTTGTCCAGGGCATCGCGCATATGAAAGATCGCGGCGGCGGAGACGCCGGTCCCGACCAGCCAGCGTAATTCCTCTGTGTTGCGGTACTGCCGCACCGCGCGGGGCACATGACGTTCCAACACCGCATACGAGGTCTGGGTATCCAACCCCTCGGCAAAGCGGCCGCCGTGGGTATCCAGGCGCAGGGCAACGGCGCCCTGCTCCGCTAACTCGGGAAACCGGCGGCAGACAGCCAGAGCATCCGTAATCTCCTGTCCGAAATAATCGACCAGCACGGTCAAGGGCTCGCCGGGAAAAGTCTCGACATATAATTCGGCAGCCCGCAGGGTACTGCCCGCATAGCCGATCAGGGCATGGGGCATGGTGCCCAGTCCTTTTTCGTTGCCAAAAAAGTGTGCAGTTGCGTCCGTCGCGTTGCCAATGAAGCCGACCGCATCCCGGTCCTGCCGCGCCGCTTCGCTGCCGACAGAGGCGGCATAGGCCATCATCTCGGCCATTTCATGGCCGGCACAATGGCGGGCATCCATGGCTAGAAATTGCGTATCGGGTAGGGCTGCGCACATCAAATAAGCGTTGTAGGCGGCTACGCAACAGGCCCCCAGCTTTTGCAAATACAGGGTTTCCAAATCCACTAATTGAGACAGCGGGCCGCTTAGATACAAAAGCGGCTCACCGGCTCCGACCCAGTCACCTTCCTCGAAACAAATCTCGATCTTGAAGGTGACCCCCCGGTCCGCGGCGATCCGCTGCAGCCAGTCGATCATTAATCTGGGCGCAAAACTGACCGGGCGGCGCATGAAGACGGCATAGGTAACCTGTGCATCGCCGTTGCGCAGTACGATGGTGCGGGTTTTCTTGAAATACTGATCGGTCCAGCGGTCGACGTCGCCTTCCAGACCGTCAACTCCATTTGGGCTTTTGCCCGTCATGCCCAATCTCCCGGATCCATCTGGCTTGGTTTATGCCGCCTGGATTTAGATTGCTACCTATTGCGCGGCTTCTACCGCTTGCGCCAATTGCCGCGCCGGGCGCTGCAGTTTCAGCATTTCCGCTATCAGGAATGATAATTCCAGGCTCTGGGAGGCATTCAGGCGCGGATCGCAATGGGTATGATAACGCGAGGCCAATTGCTCTTCATTAATCAACTGCGCGCCGCCCAGGCATTCCGTCACATCCTGCCCCGTCATCTCCACATGCACGCCGCCGGGGTGGGTGCCCTCGCCCTGATGCACGGCGAAGAAGCCGCGCACCTCGGCCAGGATGCGGTCGAACGGCCGGGTTTTATAGCCGGTCGATGATTTGATGGTGTTACCGTGCATGGGATCGCAGGACCAGACAACCGTGCGGCCCTCGCGCTCGACCGCGCGGATCAGAGGCGGTAGTTTTTCCGCGACCTGGTCATCTCCCATCCGGCAGATCAAGGTTAGCCGTCCGGCCTCGTTGGCTGGGTTCAAGGTATCGATCAGCCGCAGCAGATCGTCACTCTCCATGGTCGGGCCGGCTTTTAGGCCCAGCGGATTGTGAATACCCCGGCAATATTCAATATGGGCGCCGTCCGCCTGACGGGTACGGTCACCGATCCAGACCATATGGGCCGAGGTATCGTACCAGCCACCAACGCGGGTGATGGTATCCTCGCGCGTCATCGCCTCTTCATAGTTCAACAACAAGGCTTCATGCGAGGTGTAGAAATCCGTCTGGCGCATTTCCGGCACGCTGTCGCCGTTGATGCCGCAGGCCGCCATGAAATCTAGAGCTTCCGTGATACGGTCACACAATTCCCGGTACCGGGCCGCCGCCTCGGTACCTTCGACAAAGCCAAGGTTCCAACTGTGGATTTCGTGTAGATCGGCATAGCCGCCCTGCGCGAAGGCGCGCAACAAATTCAAGGTCGCCGCCGCCTGTGAATAGGCGGTGAGCAAACGGTTCGGATCCGGTTGGCGTACGGCATCCTCGAATTCGATGCCGTTCACGATGTCACCCCTGTAGATGGGTAATTCGACACCATCGATCACTTCCGTGGGGCTGGAGCGCGGCTTGGCGAATTGCCCGGCCATGCGGCCTACCTTGACCACGGGGACCGCGCCGCCGTACGTCAAAACAACGGCCATTTGCATCAAGACACGGAAGGTATCGCGGATGTTATTGGGGTGAAACTCAGCAAAGCTTTCGGCGCAATCGCCGCCTTGCAGCAAAAATCCATTACCTTCAGAGACCTGGGCCAGACGGCGGCGCAGGGCGTTCACCTCGCCCGCGAAGACCAGCGGTGGAAAGCTGCGTAGCTTGCCCAGCACACCGTTCAAAAGGGTGCTATCGGCGTAGTCCGGCATCTGCAGGGCCGGACGTTGCCGCCAGCCGTTAGGTTTCCATTGCTTGGCCATGTCTTCAATCCTAACAAAAACAGAGCGCCCTATATACGGTAAGCCGTGGCGCTTTCCAAGCTTTCAGAGCCGATTCGTACTACCCGGTCAATCGATGCTAATCTACGGACGGTAGAATTTGGGCCTTGAGCAGACGAAGGTGTCGCGGTCGTGCCCTGAGAATTTCAGAAGAGCTTGTAAGTTTGACCCGGTTTGGAAGATTTCCTGGCCCCGGAACCTAATGACGGGTTGCGTGCGACCCAGTTTTCCGACCAGCATTTTCCGCCCAGTCTCTGTGTACATCGGGTTGGCGTTCGATAGTCTTCCTTGCTTTCGCTGTCGCTTATTTGGAAAATCGCATTTCCGATGCCCGTAGCAATTCACTTTTTCTTGCCTTGCATTGGCTGACCTTTACCGGCGCGGCGCTTGTCAGTATTTTTTATGTAGCGCGCTACCTGGGCAATGATGCACCCATGGCGCCACTGTTGTTGATGGTGTATTTTGCGCTGCTGTCGTTGGCCAATGCACCGTTGGACTAGCTGTCGTTGGGCCTGACGCGTGGCTTGTTGCGCCTAGGCCTGGCGGTTGGTGGAATTTCGCGTATAGCGTTCATTTCCCTAATTGATACCGCGTCGCCGCTGCCTTGATGTTCCCCTTAGCGGCGATTACGGCGGCCGCGATCAGTCTTGCCAACTGGTCCGCGGTTCTGGGTGGTGGGAACGCAAAATTGCCTGTCGTGCCGTTGCTGCAGGCCGTAAGGGGTGCCCCGGCTGATCTGGTATTTTACTGGATCTATTTGATGCTGTTTTCCACCTTGTTCCCGTCGCTGGTTCACATCCTTGGCGGGCTTGTTGGCCTGGCACTGGCCTATCTTCAGCCCGTATTCAAAGCCGCCCTGTCTGCGCTGGAAATTGCGCGAACCGCGAAAGGCGAAGACATCACGAAGGATACCTTGCTGCGCTATTTGTATCCCGCGCTTGCTGCCACCTGCGTGACGGCCTTTATCGCATTGTTTTAGATTCTTGGCGCGGTAGCGCCATTTGTCGCGGGGGGCCTATACAAACTTACGGCTAGGCTGCTCGCCACGGCTGATTGGACCGCCCGTTTATTTCCGGCCTGAGCACCCGGGCTCTTGGCGGCGAACTATTCGGCCGCGAGGCTCTCGGGTGGGGTCCATTTGGTCCGCATGGTGACCAGTTCCTCGGCCGCCGAGGGGTGAATGCCCACCGTGGCGTCGAACTGCGCCTTGGTGGCATTACATCTCAGCGCGATGCCGATGCCTTGGACCA
>CAUZBE010000073.1:0-9876 GCA_963577885.1 Alphaproteobacteria bacterium | reverse complement strand
GGTTTGGCGATCCGGCTGACGGATAATCTGACGCTTGCTGTGCCGGCAGACCGTGGAGACCGCTACAGCCCTTATATCGGAAAACCGATGATGTTTGGCATTCGACCCGAACACATCACCGACAAGCGTCCACATACTGAACCAACGCATCTTGATTTTACTTCCGATGTTGTTGTGCTCGAGCCCATGGGCATGGACACCATGGTGTTCATCAATATCGGCGAAACCGAAATTACTACCCGATCTCGGCCGCGGGCAGTTAGCCAGGTCGGCCAGCCGATGGACTTCACTATCGACATGGGGCATATGCAACTGATCGACCCGGAAAGCGAAAAGGTCTTATGACCGACCGCCGTGACGCTTGATCTCACTCACTTACGGCACCAGAACAAGTACATGCTGTTAAAGGTCTGAGGGTTGTTCTGCTCGAACACCCACCAGTGATCGAGCGTGCCGGGCAGTTCGTCGCCGGGAAAGGCGTCCGCATAGGCCCGGAAAGTTTCGTCCGGCAGGCTAAAGCCGTGAAATTTGAGCCCGTGGGCGGCCATGAAGTCGCGAATTTCCGGGATTGAGCATAGCCGTTCGCTGACATGCAAGGCGAGATCGCGGAAGCCGCTCTTGGTGAAGAAATCGACTGATTTAGTCAGCGCGAAACGATCTTCGCCGGAGGCGCCGTCCATCAGCTTTCGGCGGCAGGCGCGCAGCCCGTCATCGTCTGCGTCCGGACCCGGCCAATCCGGGTCGTCAGACAGCGCCCGAATGACCTGGCGCGAAACAGCGCTGTATAGCCCGATCAGCATCAGCCCGCCCGGTTGGAGCCGGCCTAGCAGCGCGCGCCACCCTTCATAGGGATCGGCCATGTGATGCAGGACGCCGACGCATTCGATGACATCGAAGCGTGCGTCGGTCTCGTCGAGGCTCAGGATGTCGCCGATCGCAAAGCGCAGGTTCGCCACCCCCAGCGTTTTTGCCATGCGCGCGCCGTAGGCGAGGCTTGGCGCGCTCAGGTCAATCGCCAGCACCCGCGACCCTGCGCCGTAACCGATGGCCGAATGTACCGCCTGACGGCCGGTTCCGGCGCCGGCGATCAGAACGTCGCACGGACCCTCGATGATGGCGAGTGCATCGGCCGAAAAATGACCGCGCATGCTATCCTTGGCGCCTCCCGGTTCCGGCGCCTGCAGGCTGAGCCAACGCGGATACGGGTCTTTGGTATATTGGCCAGCGACCTGGCGAGAGGTTTTGTTGGTGACCGCCGTCAACCGGCGCAGGCTGTCCGCATGGGCGGCCTCCATCCTGCGGGCGTCCAGTTCGTCGCGCAGCACGGCGCGCAGGGCCCGGGGCGACACCCGGTCGGTGGCACGCATCTCATGACCGAGCGTTTCGTGAAACGGACGGTACAGTGACCACAGCAGGAAGGCACCGCCCGCCGCCGAGCCGCCTTGGAACATCGCGTCGACATCCACATTCAGTTCGCCTAGACGGGTCCTTTCATCTTCATCGGCGAAGAAAACGTATTCGTTGTTCAGGCACTGCCGGATCAGCACGCAAGCGAATTCATAGACCGGCCGCACCATGGCCAGCGCCGGCGACAGCAGCAGGCGCCGGCGCAGCGCGGTCAACAGGAATTCGATCTCGATGTCGGCGACGACGCCATGGATCAGGGCGGCCGCGAACAATCTGTCGCGCAATAGCCGCGCGCCCTTCCGGGTAAGCAGCGCCGCCGCGGCGTCCCAGCCGTCGGCCCGGCCGCGCGCCAGTGCGTCGGCAAGTGGCGGGCGGAATTTCAGAAAGGCAAGTGCGCCGTTGCACAGCGCCTGCCGGTCGACATTCGCAAATGCGAACGCGGCTTCCAGACCGCGCGGCGAAACGTTGGCCTCGGCATTGAATTCGTAGCGCTGGAGAAGCGCGGCGAGTAGCCGCGCGGCCTCCGGATAATCCGGCCGCGACGCCAGCGCGTGCGAACATCGCTCGACCGCTTCCGCCGCCTCGGGTCCCGTCAAAGGCACATTCACCTTCAACAACTCCCCTCCCAGAGATCGCTTGCATGGCTAAGTCATCAGTGTATCGTTTTGTCCGTCTACCGTGCAATCTCCAAGTCATTCGCGCCGGACACCGGGGTCGCGGCGAATGACGTTCTGATCTCTTCGGCTATTTTCGACATTGAAACGGTCGGCTGAGGCCGTGCCTATTGCGGTTGTTAGAAGGGATACCTCCTATGAGTTCCGGTGAGGCTACATTAACGGATAGGGATGGCCGTGCGTTGATCCTGAACAAGGTTCCGGTCTGGCGCAAGCGCAAATCCATGGCGAACTATATTGCGCTATTGCCATATATTTTCTTTGCGCTGTTTCCCTTTTACATCATGTTTATCACCTCGATTAAATCAGACCGGGAGATCAACAATCTCGGCCAGTCGCCGTTCTGGGCCACCGGGGTCGCGACCGAGCACTACGTCTATCTGGCGACCAACACTGGATTTTTTGAGCATTGGATTCTCAACACCTTCATTGCCACCGTGGTCTCGACGGTAATCTCGGTCACCGTTGGAACGCTCGCCGCCTATGCACTGGCGCGGCTTCGCTTCCGCGGCGTTGAAATGTTTGGCGTTGCCGTTTTCATCACCTACCTTGTGCCGCAGACTCTACTTTTTCTGCCTTTGATCGACGTGATAAATACCATCGACGACTATGTACCGATCCGCGATACTTACTGGTCGTTGATATTGACCTATCCGACCTTCCTGATCCCCTTCGTGACCTGGCTGTTGATGGGCTATTTCAAAACCATTCCCGTCGAAGTGGAGGAGTGCGCCTATCTCGACGGTTGCTCGCGCCTGGGCGCGCTGTTCCGGGTCGTCCTGCCCATGGCGATGCCGGGCATCATGTGCGCCGTCTTGTTCTCCGCTACGCTGTGTTGGAACGAGTTACTCTATTCCCTGGTCTTCATCCAGGACGAGACCGCGAAGACCCTATCGGTCGGCGTCATAACCGAGCTGATCCGGGGCGATGTCTACTATTGGGGTTCGCTTATGGCGGCCTGCTTTATCGGCGCGCTACCGATCATCCTGCTCTTCACCTTCTTCTTGGGCTACTTCGTTTCCGGCCTTACCGCCGGTGCCATCAAATAACCCCAACAACAGGTATTGACGGCTTGACAACCAGCGGAGCCGAGACCGAGTATACGGCGAATGTTTTCGTATCTAAAACACCAAGCAGATGGGGGGAGCAGGTTAGATGGCACTCACGGTAGCGAAGTTCCTGGATGTGGCGGGCGGCGTCCAGGCCAATCAGTTCAGCGTCGGTGAGCATCAAACCATCGACAGCATCTCCGACCTGGACGAGACCTACAAGCAGCTGATGGACAAGCCGATCCCCGTGATCATGGCGGTTATCGGCGGCGACGGCCGGCCCAATCTGACACCCATGTGGTTCGATTATGAAGGCGACAAGGTCCTGGTCAACGTCGCCACGCAGCGCAAAAAGACGACGTGGATCCGGCAAACGCCGCAGATCACCCTGCTTCTAATTAATCCGGCGAACATGTACCACTGGATGAGCCTGAAGGTGACGGTGGACCGCGAAATCAGCGAGGACGATCCGCAAGACGGCCCGCGGGTCACTGAACAGCTGAACCGGATCTGGAAAAAATACGTCGGTGAAGGCGACGAATATGGCCTGCGCGACCCCTCCATCAACGAACGCCGGGTGCTGTTCGAATGCCGCGTCGATAAAATCGCGACGTTTGGGCAGCCCTAGAGAAATTCCGAATTAAAGAGAATCGCGAGACGATTCTAGGTGATTAGGAAAATTTTTCTAATTCTAAAGTTTTGAGTATTTTTAGGCTAAGAGTGCTCAAGGATTTTATTTTCAGGTTAAGCCGCCTTGTTTTGCGGGCTTGGTGCTGTTGAGAAAAGCGACCCAAAGGGCGGGCAAACCATGCGCCACAGCGCCGTCTCTGAGAAGTGTGATATAGCGAAGTGACGGCTTGCCATCCTTATCTTTGCTGTCCGCCATATAGGTGACCGCGGCAACGGGATTGCTGCCGGTGTCATTGGTGGCGAGCCAGAGTGGTCGGTAAGCCCGGCTGGGGATCCCAGCCCTCGCATTCAGTCGGACGAGCTCACCCAGGCTCATTTTATAAAATATCCCCCAAACCTTCCCATCCTTGTCGGGACTGATGTTCGCTGGCCCCGCCCTGCCCTTGGGACGGCCATCGAGATTGAAACGCAGGCGATAGCCTGGGATGCGGCCCGCCGGCCAGGCACTGGGCCGCATGCCGCGGTGCTCTTGAAAGGGCCCGTCATGCATGTTGGCACCATAGGCGAAATACCCTACGCCATCCTCGGGACCACCGTCCAAGCGCGGCATTGTCGCGGTGCCTTACAATGACATTGTTGGCCGTTTAATCCCCTCGGCGGTCGGGTTTGCCATACCCGAGGGCTATGGTATTGGTCTTATTCCTAGTTTTTTATTGGACGTGTTGCAGATTCTCGAGGAGACCCCCATGGATATTGGCTCTTTGCTGGAATTATGGGCCGTCAGCCATGAACAGACAGGTAATTCCCGGCGCGTCGGCACAACCCTGGCCTTCATACATGATTTATTCCAATCAGGCCGTTACTGCTATTTCGATGGCTAACCAGAGCGGCCGCATTAAAGCCGTCGCCGGCGGTCCGGGGCGGCGCGGCCGATCATCCAGGCCGGGCCCACGGCCAGGGCCGCGACCACGGCTATAGCCAGGAAGGTGTCCTTGAAGCCCAGGGTGCTGGCCTGGGCTTGCACCATTTGGGCCAGGTAATCCAGGGCGCCGGCGGTCTGGTTTAGAACGGGTGCGCCGGTTTCCGCCAACAGGCGCCGGACATCATCCAACAGCGCAACGGTCGTCCCGTTGGCCCAGGTCTGGGTATCGGTGAGGGCCTCGGCATGAAATTGGGTGCGCTGCTGGAAAAAGGCCGTCAGCAGGGCGATGCCCAAACCACCGCCAAAATTGCGAAAAAAGGTCGAGGAGGAGGCCGCCCGCGCCAGTTTTTCCGCCGGTACGGAGCGCAGCGCCGCGACACTGAGGGAGGGAATGGCCAGGCTGAGGCCAACGCGGTTGATCGCAGTATAGGCAACCATGGCCCAAAAAGTCGTGTTCACATCGGCCGCCTGGATCAGGAAAAAGCCGATCGAGAAGATCAACAGGCCCACGGCGATGGGGACATGGACCGGAATAGCGTCGGTGATGCGGCCCGCCAGAGGGAAAAACATCATCATGACCAGGCCGCCTGGCGCTAGCAGAAGGCCGGCGCGGGTGGCACTATAATGCTGAATGGTTTGCACAAATATGGGAATAAAATAACCTGAAGCAAAAAGCCCGGCGCCGAAGACGAAGCCCGACAGCATGGTCAGACAGAATTGCGGATTTCGAAACAGGCTCAGATCCAGCAACGGGTAGGGCGCGCGCAATTCCCAAATGATAAATACAACAAGTCCGGCCCCACCGGCTACAAGGCGCCATACCGTGAGATCCGAAGACCAGCCCATGCGCGGGCCGTTGGCAAGTGCGCTCAGGACGCTGAACAATATCAGGGCGACAAGGCCCAGTCCGAGCCAGTCGAATGGCGGTAGCCGCTTGGCCAACTGCTTGCCCGGCATGAAGATCAGACCCAGCATCAGGGCTGGGGCGCAAAACGGCAGCGGCATGAAGAACAGATAGCGCCAACTGATACTGTCAATCGCGATGCCGCCCACGATGGGCCCAAAGGTGGGCGAGAGGACGCTGGCCAGGCCATAGATGCCAAGGGCGGTGCCCCGACGTTCGGGCGGGAAGACCGTGAACATGGTGTACATCGCCAGGGGCTGGCCAATGCCGTTCGCGGCGCCTTGCAAGACGCGCCCGAGGATTAGCATGTCGATATTCAGCGCCGTGGCGCTCAAAAACGAGCCAATCCCGAACACTGTCAACGTGGCGGTAAAGGTAATGCGCTGGCCCAGCACCTCGATCAGCCAGGAACTGACCAGCATGCTGGCCGACATGGTGGCGAGAAATCCGGTCGCCATCCATTGTGCCTGATCAAGGCCCACGCCGAATGCCCCGATCACCGAGGGCACGGCCACGTTGACCATGGAGGAGGCCAGGCCCATGGCGATGGCGCCAGTCATGACGGTCAGGGTGACGAGCCAGCGATAGGCCGGTCCGTAACGTTGAAATAGCGCGTCGCTGTTGGTACCGGCCGCCACCGTCATCGCGCCTCCAGACCCGCGCTATGCTAAATTCAGCATTCATTTAAAGTTTTAGTTTAGGCCAAACAGCCTCTGAAGTAAGGTTGTTGCAGCCATCACTTAAATTCTGCCACGAAGTCGTCACAGAATAACCCTCAACCGGTCTCAACGCCGCCGCTTGGTTCATGTTGCATGGTAGTAGCCGTCCAATAGGAGAATTTTCCATGTCCATGAGCGCAAGCCACAGTCCCGCCGAACAAAAGCCTACGAACCAGATTGCCGGGGTCGACCCGTTCGCCGTTCTCGCCATGAATGGCCTGGCTGCGCTAATTTTTCTAATCGCGGTTACCGCCATCGCCGTGGCTTAGTGCCATTCCGGGCTAGTCTTGGCCATTTAACCGCTAACTAGGCCCCTTCGGCTAGGCGCGGGCGGTTCAGCCAATTTTTAAAATAGTCTACACTCCAGGCCTTATTATTTTTTGGGGGAGTGAGGGACGATGCTGATCGGTAAGCGTGGCGAAGCGAAGACGGGAATTTGTACGGCGGACGAAACCTCGATCACTATGCGGGGCCGGGATCTTTGTAACGAATTGATGGGCTATGCCAGCTTTACGGAATTCTTTCTCCTGCACGTGACGGGACTGGTGCCGACGGAGGATCAGGTGTTCTTTCTGGATGCGGTCCTGGTGTCCTTGTCTGAACACGGCCTGACCCCATCGGCCCAGGCCGCGCGGATGACCTATGCCGCCGCGCCAGAGGCTTTGCAGGGCGCCGTGGCCGCCGGTATCCTGGGCTGCGGCTCGGTCATTCTGGGCAGTGCCGAGGTGGCGGCAGATTTCCTGGCAACTGGCGTTGCCCGCATTTCGGGCGGCGAAGATATGGCGGCCGTGGCCCATGACATGGTGGCGGCGAACCGGGCCGCGAAACGGCCTCTGCCGGGCTTTGGTCATCCGATCCATACCCCCGTCGATCCCCGCGCTGTGCGCTTGTTGCAGCTGGCGGAAGAGCGCGGCGTAGCGGGGCCCCACGTGGCTTTTCTGGGCGCCGTGGCGCAGGCGGCGGACGCGGTCTATCCCCGCCATCTGCCCATGAACGCGAACGGCGCCATTCCCGCCGTCGCCCTGGATATCGACTTTCCCATGGCAGCCATCAAGGGCATCTCCATCCTCGCCCGCACCGCCGGGCTGATAGGCCATTTGGCGGAAGAGAGCGAACGCCCCACCGGTTTTTACATGGCCTCGCAAGGCGCCGCGGCAATTGACTACGACGGCGGCTGAGAGCGAAAAGAGGTAACCGTGGTCAATCTGACGGTAACATTTGAAAATAGCGCTGGCGGACACAGTTTCGTCATAATTCCGCCCTTTCACGGCCACCTTTGAGGGCTAGCATTAAAATGGAGCATGGCTGCGGGAGGGCGTGCAGATGACAACTTTTCGATATTCGGTGCGGGCCGGAACCTATGACCGGGGGGCCTTGTTCCCCTTTGTCCTCGCCGGTTTTCTGGGCCTGTGGGCGCTGATTGCAATGGTGATCGCCTGCGGCCCAAAACTGGCCGCGCTGGATGTGGAAAGCGGCGGCGAGGCGGCTTATGTCTCGTGCCAGCCCGCGGGACCGCACGCGCTGCCGGCGGCGGGCCAGTTGTTTCGCTGCACTGTGAGCCCCGGCCTGAACGCCGGCAAAGAGATTTAATAGTACGCTTCACCGCTAGATCGTTGGGCGTTGTTCTGGCCGTCGCTTTCCTGGCTGCCATCGCGTTGCCGGTCTGGGCCGGAGAGCACGGCCCGCGCCGGAGTATTTCCGTGCGGGGCCTCGGTCTGGTCGCCGCCCGACCGGATCTGGCCGTGCTGCACGCCTGCACCACCAGCCAGGCTCCAAGCGCCAGGGCGACCCTGTCAGAACACAATGCTATCATGTCTAACCTATTGGCGCATCGGATAAATTTTGGCCTATCGGAACGCGATACACAAAACCAACAGGCCGATTTGCGGGCCATTTATACAAATCGCCGGCAACAGGACGCCATGCCCGCCCTGATCGCCTTTTTCGGGCCTCCCGCGTCGGTGCTCTTTGCGTTTGCTACGGATTACCCTCTTATTGCCAGCCGATCCTACGGTGGTTCGGGAATGTTGGAAAGATGAACCTAGGATGAATGAGGCTCTCAGAAGCCATTCAGACAGGCTGTGGCAGTCTCTGGTTCGGATTAAACATTACCGGAACCAAGGAGACCATCATGAAGACGGCGGCCCGTACCACCACCACCCGCATGGCCATCCCCATTGTAGCTTTGACCGCTGCGGCATTATTGCTAAGCGCCTGTATCACTCCCGAGGCTCCGAAACAGGGGGCCGGCACTTTATTGGGGGCAGTCGGCGGCGCCTTGGCCGGCGCCAACGTGGGCAAGGGCCGCGGCCGGCTGGTCGCCGTGGCCGCCGGCACGGTCATGGGCGCTTTCCTGGGCGGCGAGATTGGCCGCTCGCTGGACCGGGCCGACCGCGTTTCCATCGCGAAAGCCCGGCAACAGGTGCATTTCGTGCCCGTGGGCGAAGCCATTCAGTGGTCCAATCCCGACAGCGGCAACCATGGCGAAATCCGGCCCGTCCGCGAGGGCCGCTCGAACGGCGGCCGTTATTGCCGAGAATATCAGAATAATATTGTCATCAATGGTCAATCGCAACAGGATTATGGCGTTGCCTGTCGGCAACCCGATGGCAGTTGGCAGGTGATTGATGGCTGATTTTGCGCTAAACCGTGGCCCGTAAGTGAGTCTTTGCTGGAACCGTTGGCCGGACTACATTATGAATTGGGGTTAGCCGATTCTGGCATCGTATGAGGAGCCCGTGGTCCCGTGACGACAATAATGGTCGCAAAGTTTCAGATCGGCGATGTCGTAAAGCACCGCACCCATCCCTTTCGGGGCGTGGTCTTCGATGTGGATCCCGTGTTCGCCAATTCTGAGGAATGGTTGATGTCAATCCCAGAGGAGGTTCGCCCGCGCCGCGATCAGCCGTTTTATCATCTGTTGGCGGAAAACGCGCAAACCACCTATGTGGCCTATGTCTCGGAACAGAATTTGCTGACCGATGACAACGTGGTTCCCGTGCGCCACCCGGAAGTAGAAGATTATTTCACCGGCATGGAAGACGGCCGCTACGTCCGCCGCGATCTAGCGATGAATTAGCTGGAACTAGCAACTATAATTAGCCAATTGCGGCAGGCAAGCGATCCAACAGGGTGCCGAGACTCGTTTTAGGACGTCTCGCAAAATTGTGCACTTGCATCAAGAATTCACCCTACAGATTTCGTCCGTGCGAAATTATCTTTCCATCATGCCGGTTCCAACAGCCATTCGGCATTTGCGCTGTCGCCAGCGACGGTCGTGCGCACCATCGTGCGCGCTTGATCTGTCGGCCAGCGGTGACCGCGGTGCAGGACGCAGCGGTTGTCCCATATCACGATGTCGCCGGGCTTCCAGGTATGCCTACAGGTGCGCGGCGGCTGGGCGCCTGCGTCGGTCAGGTCGGCAAGTAGTTTTCGGCTATGGTCTAGATCTTCGCTCAGAATGTGGCTTGCGTGACGGCCAACGAAAAAATTCTTGCGCCTGGTCGCGGGATGGGTGCGGATCACCGGATGTTCGACCGGCGGCAAATGCGAGAGTTCATAGCAGCTCAAC
>CAUZBE010000072.1:0-9919 GCA_963577885.1 Alphaproteobacteria bacterium | reverse complement strand
GAAAGACCAGCACGGCCAAAAGAACCAGGAACCGGATCGGGATCCCTTGTCGAATGTTTGTCGATAACTCCGCTTCACGGCAGCGCTTCCTTTTTATTAGAAATCCGCCGTTTTTCTGTTCTACATACAAGTTCGATGCCCTTGCCAACTGCCCGCCAGCACCGTCGCTTTAGTTCCAGATAGCGCTGGAGATCTTTCAAACCCGTTAATTAACGTACATAATGGGCCTGCGACAACCGAGGAATGACTCGATGAATGATGACGATATCTGCCCGGTAAGGGACTGGGCTACCGACTACGACATTTTTGACCCCGACTATGTGCGCGATCCCGTGCCCGTGTGGAAGGAACTGCGGGAAAGCTGCCCGATCGCCCACACCACCCGTTGGGGTGGCTCCTGGCTGCCGACGAAGTACGAGGACATGCAGGCCATGGTCCGCATGGTGCCGGCACTATCGTCGCGCTCGCCGGCCGTCATTCCACCGGCGCCGGAGCTGCGCGCGGAACTGGTGGCGGAGCTCAAGGAATATGGCTCTGAAAACCCGCCGATCACCGCCGATCCGCCGGAACAGATCCCCTACCGCCGCCTGATCTTGCCATTTTTTACGCCCAAGGCGGTCGAGGTCCACCGGGAATTTACCGAACAACTTTGTCATGAACTGATCGACCAGTTCATCGGTGCGGGATCGTGCGATGCCGCCTCCGACTATGCCCAGCAAATCCCACCGCGGGTGATCGCGCAGATGCTTGGCATCGACCCTGGCCGCGGCGATGAATTCACCGAATGGACCCGCGGCGTCCTCGAATTCGGCCAGACGCAGCCTGAACTGCGCCGGAAATACCGCCTGGTGATCCGCGACTTCTTCGCCGAACTGGTCGCGGAACGGCGGCCGAGCCCGGGCGACGACATGATTTCAAAGTTGATTAAATCAGAGATCGACGGCGAACCGTTGAGCGATCATACGATTATTGGCATGTGCAATCTGCTGCTGGTCGCCGGTATCGATACGACCTGGAGTTCCATTGGATCCGCCTTGTGGCATTTCGCCGGACATGCCGACGACCGGCGCCGCCTGGCCGGTGAACCGGAACTTTTTAGCACCGCAATCGAGGAGATGTTGCGATTTTACGCACCCGTGACCATGGCCCGCAAGGTGACCGAACCGGTCACGGTCGGCGATGCCAATTTCGTGCCGGGCGAGCGGGTGCTGCTCAACTTCCCAGCCGCCAACCATGATCCTGCGGTGTTTGAAAATCCCGACGAAATCGTTATCGACCGCCAGCATAATCGTCATATTGCCTTTGGCGTCGGCATCCATCGTTGTGCGGGCTCCAACCTGGCGCGCATGGAAATGGATGTGTCCTTGCGCGTCTGGTTCGAACGAATGCCAGAGTTCGAATTGTCGGCGCCGGAACAGGTCACCTGGGCCGGCGGGCAGGTCCGTGGCCCCCGCAGCGTGCCCGTGGTCTTCCCCGTATAGTTTTTGCGCGATCTTCCGCATAAGACTCACTCCCCTGAACCACCTGGAATCTAGGTGCCGCGTTCACGGCCTCATTAAATCTGACAATGTGAAAGGACGACCCTTGGAACTTCAACGTCCCCTGCCAACCCCCATGACCCCCGAGGCCAAACCATATTGGGACGGCCTTCGGATGGGTAAACTGATGCTGCCGAAATGCAATGACTGTGGCGCCGCGTTCTTTTATCCGCGCATCCTGTGCCCCCATTGCCACTCCCGTAACGTCGGCTGGATCCAGGCCAGCGGCAAGGGCAAGCTATATTCGTTCGAGATCGCCTACCGTACCTTCAATCCGGCCTTCAAGGTCGAGGCGCCGTTCATCCTGGCCATGGTTGAGCTGGAAGAAGGCCCGCGCATGATGTCGAATTTGATCAACATAAAACCCGACCCGGCGGTCGTGAAATGCGATATGCCGGTCGAGGTGGTGTTCGAAAAACAAACCGACGAGGTCACCCTGGCGCTCTTTCAACCGGCCGGTTGAAGGGACACCATGAGATACCTAGCGCGGCAAAAATTAATGGAAGCGTGAAATGAAAGAATTATCCAACTCGGTCGCCATTGTCGGCGTCGACGAATCGGACGAAATCGGCAACCTGCCCAACGTCAGTCAATTGAGCCTGCATTTGCAGTCGATCCACAACGCGGTTGCGGACGCTGGTCTAATGGTTTCGGACATCGACGGTATATTCACCGCCGGCCAGCATTCGCCTGCCCTGTTAGGCGAGGCCCTGGGTGTCACCCCGCGCTATGTGGACGGCACCACGGTCGGTGGCTGCTCGTTCATCATCATGGTGGGGCACGCGCTGGTGGCCCTGCATCACGGGCTCTGCGATGTCGCCGTCGTTTCCCATGGCGAAAGTGGCAAGTCGGGGACCGGCGTTACCCGCAGCCGCGATACCTCGCTTAGCGGCCAGTTCGAAACGCCTTATGGCTTTGGCGGCGCCGCGACCAATTTCGGCATGATTACTACCCGCCACATGCACGATTATGGCACCACGCTAGAGGATTGGGCCCAAGTCGCCGTTTCCACCCGCGCCTGGGCCTGCCTTAATCCAAAGGCTAAGTTCCGCGACCCGATCACGGTACAGGACGTACTTGACTCCCGTGCGCTGATATATCCCTTCAATCTGCTGAACATCTGTCTGGTGACCGACGCGGGCGGCGCCGTCGTCTTGACGCGCGCGGACCGGGCCAAGGATTGCGCCAAGAAGCCTATCTTTGTACGTGGCGCAGGCGAAGCAACGGAGCATACCCTGGTGACCAACATGACCGACCTGCCCCTAAGCCGGGCGACCAAAAATTCCGGCAACAAGGCATTCGAGATGGCCGGTGTGAGCCATGGCGACTTTGACCACATTATGCTCTATGACGCCTTTACTTCCGGCCCGCCGATCATGCTGGAGTCCCTTGGTTTCTGCGAACCAGGTGAAGGCGTCTCATTTTTCCAGGACAGCAAATCGACGCCGGGCGGATCGTTGCCCATCAACACCAACGGCGGCGGGCTGTCCTACACCCATTCGGGCATGTACGGGATCTTCCCGATTATAGAGGCCGTCCGCCAGCAACGCGGCGAATGCGGCGACCGTCAGGTGCCGGGCGCCAAGCTATCACTGGTCAACGGCATGGGCGGCATGCTGTCAGCGGCCGGCACCATCGTTTTGTCGCACGAAACCTAAGCCGCCGCCACCGCCACGCGGGTGTCGTTGTAACAGGCGCCTTCGGACAGATCCGCCTTGGTGGTCGGCGCCAGAGCGGAGACGGTTTGGCCGTTCGTCGTGGTCCGCATCCAGGCGCCCTTGTATGACAACAGCACGCCCCGGGCCACGGAATCCGTGACTTTCAGGGGTAGGAAGACTTCACCACGTTGATTGAAGACCCGCACCTGCTGGCCGTCCGCAAGGCCACTACGGGCGGCATCGTGGGGATGCATTTCCAGGAGCGGCGTGGGATCAGACTTGGCAAGGCCGCCGAACGTGGAAGAGGTCCGCCAGTTCGATGACGGCGTCAGCAGCGCAAAGGGATGTGCGGCGGCGATATCCTGATCCTCCACCAGAGGCACGTAGTGGGGCAGCAGCGCGTCAAATTTTTCATCGAGATAGGCGGATTTCAGCTCAATCCTGCCGCTTTTCGTGGTGGGCTGGAGCTCGATGCCGATGCGCTGGCCGCCCGGCCACATGGACAAAGCGGCCGTTGTGGATATTTCACTGGGCCGTACGCCGCCCAGGCGCGGATCGTCGCCGTCAATGGCATCGTCCATCAGCTGGGCGTCGCTGGCCTGGAAAATGGCGTCATCAAAGCCAAACCGCTGGGCCAAGCGGCGGAAAATCTCGGTATTGGGCAGCGCGTCGCCGACCGGCGCGATGACCGGTTCCGCCCGCTGCAAATATTGCTGGCCATAGGCGCAGAACAGATCGTCATGCTCGAAATGGCTGGCCGCGGGCAGAACTACATCCGCGTAGGCCGCCGAATCCGTCATAGCAATATCGACAACCACGGTGAATACGTCCTCCCGCGCCAGACCCCGGCGCATGGTGTTCTGATCAGGGTGCACCACCAATGGGTTATGGTTGTAGACCAGCAGGCCCCGGATCGGCGGATCAATATCGTCATCCGCGAGATGCCGGCCCACATCGATAATATTTAAGGTACGTGTGCCCTCGGGAATGAGGTCGGGGCGTTGCAATTTTTTCATGGTCTTGGGGAACAAGGCGCCCGAACCGCCGACCACGCCGCCCGCGGGATGGCGAAACTTGCCCATCAGTGCCGGCAAGGCATATATGGCGCGCAGACCGGCGCCACCATTGCGGTTCCGCTCCAAACCGTTACCCGTAGCGATCACCGCCGGCTCTGCCGTCTGGTAAAGCGCGACCAGGGCCAGGATATCCGCCGCCGGAATACCGGTGATCCCGGCCGCGCGCGCAATGCTGAATTCACGTGCCTCTGCCATGAAATCCTCGGCGCCTTCGACGGCATCGGCGATGAATTCCGCATCAAAGGCGCCACGCCGCTCCAACTCCGCCGCCATGGCAAAGGCCAACACCACATCCGTGCCAGGGCGGGGCGCCAGATGCAGATCCGCCTGTTCCGCCACCTTGATACGCTTGGGATCCACCACCACCACCTTGCCGCCTTTGTCCCTGATCCGTTGGATCACGGGGGCCAGATGCAGATTGGAAAAGGTGACATTATTGCCCCAGACGACGATTAATTCGGCCGCCTCGACATCGGTCATTTGCGCGCCGGCGATGGAGCCGAAGGTGCCGGCCCAAGCCTCGGACTTGATGCCGCCGCACAAGGGCCGGCGCGACAGGATCGATGCGCCCAGTTGATGGAAAAACCGCAGGTCCATTGAGCCTCCGGCCAGCATACCGTGGGGGCCGGCGTAATTCAGCGGTAGAATGGATTGTGGGCCATGCTTGGCGATGGCGGCCTGAAATTTGTCATGGATCAGGTCTAGCGCCTCTTCCCACGAGATCGCCTCGAACCGGCCCTCGCCCTTGGGGCCAACGCGCTTTAGAGGCCGGGTCAGGCGGTTTTCCCCATGCACTAATTCCGGATATAGCTTAGATACCTTGCCGCAGACCGCGCCTTGGGTTAGCGGATTGACGTTCGAGCCGCGCACCTTACTGATCCGACCATCTTCCACCGTGACGGTCAAAGAGCAGGTATCGGGGCAATCCAGGGGACAAACACTCGCCATCTGCTGGGTCATGGGACGGATTCCTTTTGAAAAATAATGTTCCTTGTAACAATCTTTCAAAATTGGCTGAAATTAAAGGGCTATTTATAACTATTTTCTAGGGTCAATTTTGCGCAAGCTATTTCCCGGGCGATGGCCGGCTAGGGCCTGAATCAATGCTTGGCACCGCCAAATGTTGTTACTAGTGGGCTTACAGCCCATTCCCGCCCCTGATGGAGGACGACGATGACGAAGAAAATCAGCCATTTTGGTATTTTGGTGCATGACGCCGACGCCGCCACCAAACTTTGGACGGAAGCGTTTGGCCTGAAAATGATCGAGGCGATCAAGCGCCAAGGCGATATTCTGTGATCGCTGGTGCGGGCAGTCCGGCAACTCAAATCGTCTAACTTGGGGCGAAGCCCATACCCGATAACCAGTATCGGCGATCTCGTCACCTACAGCTTGCCATACAGCGCAAACAGGCGCTCCCAATGGCGTTCCGCCGCCGCCTGGTCGTAGATCTTCCTCTCCGGAAAGGCGAAGCCGTGATGCACGCCCGGGTACATTTCAATCTCGCCCGGCGATCCCGCCGCCTCGAACAATCGGAGCAACTCGTCCACCATGTTTAGGGGCGCCAGGGCATCGTGCTCGGCGCAGGCGATATAGACCCTGCCCTTGACCTGACCAAAGGTCAGATGCGGACTTTCCTCGGCATCATTGACCAGCCAGGTGCCATAGAACGAGGCCGCGGCCTTGACCCGGTCCGGATAGCGGGCGGCGGCGGCCAGGGCATAAGGTCCGCTCATGCAATAGCCGTGGCAACCAACCGGGCCTGCCTTGGCCATGCCCTGGCCATCCACGTAGGCGATCATTGACCCGACATCTTCCATGACCGGGGGAATGGTCATCTTGGTGCGCACGGCCCGCATCGCGGTATGGTCGGCACTGCCTTCCTCCAGTACATCCGAGCCGTACATGGTGTCCCGGCCGGCCCGGTAATACAGATTAGGCAGAAGCACGTAGTAACCTACCGACGCAAGACGCCGCGCCATGTCGCGCAGTTCCTCGCGTATGCCCGGCGCATCCATCATCAGAAAAATGGCCGGGTACGGCCCGCCCCGTTCCGGATGGCAGATAAAGGTCTCCATCCCGCCGTCCTTGGTTTTTATATCCAGGGTCTCTTCAATCATCTGGCAGCCTCCCCATCCATGTCTGGGCATCAGTATATGGCAAAACGGATATTCAATGGCATACTATGGGATAACAACAAAATCGGGAGAGCACGATAATGGGACATACGGACGACTGGCTGGCGCTAACCACGGAAGACGCCCTGGAACCGGATTTGCCGATCTGCGACCCCCACCATCATCTATGGGATACCAGTTTTGCCCCGGCGGCGAAATTTCGTTCCGAGCAGGTGGAGACACGGTATCTGTTCCATGAATGGCTGGCAGAGATCAGCAGCGGCCATAATGTGGTTTCCACGGTCTTTATAGAATGCGCCTCCATGTACCGGGCCGATGGGCCGGAGCATCTGCGGCCCGTGGGCGAGACCGAATTCGTCAACGGCATCGCCGCCATGAGCGCCTCGGGCCAGTACGGTTCGTCCCGGATCGCCGCCGGCATAGTCGGCCTGGCCGATCTGAACCTGGGCGCGGGCGTGAAAGAGGTTTTGGAGGCTCATATCGCCGCCGGCGGCGGGCGCTTCCGGGGCATCCGCCATGCCGCGTCCTGGGATGCCAGCGATGAAATTCGCAACTCCCACACCAGGCCCTTCCCGGGCATGCTGGCGGACGCCACCTTCCGCGAGGGCTTCGCCCAACTGGCGCCCCTGAACATGACATTCGAGGCCTGGTGCTATCACCCGCAAATTTCGGAGATGACGGACCTGGCCCGCGCCTTCCCCGACACCACCATGATCCTGAACCATTTTGGCGGTCCCGTCGGGATCGGCCCTTATGCGGGCAAGCGCGCGGAAATTCTCGCCCAATGGCGCCTGGATATCGATGAACTAGCAAAATGCCCAAACGTGGTGGCCAAGCTGGGCGGCATCAATATGCGGGTCAATGGCTATGATTGGGATTTACAGGACCGTCCTCCCAGTAGCGAGGAACTGGCCGCCGCGACGCGGAATTACTACGACCATTGCATGGACCGTTTCGGGGCGGAGCGCTGCCTGTTCGAATCCAACTTCCCGGTCGACAAGCGGACCAGTAGCTACAACGTGCTCTGGAATACCTTCAAGCGCATCGCATCGGGCTGTTCGGCGACGGAAAAAGCGTCGCTATTCCACAACACCGCCGCACGGGTTTATCGCATCAATGACTAATCAGAGCAGGGCGACACCATGACCGAGCGGATCGCGGTAATCGGCGTGGGGCAAATGGGTTCCGCCATAGCGCGGCGGTTGAGCGAGGCTCAATACGATGTCATGGGCTATGACATTAATGACAGCGTACGCCAGGCTTTGGAGGCCGAGGGCGTCAAGATGGCGGATAGTTTGGCCGCGGCCCTGGCGGGACGCACCACCGTCCTGACCTCCCTGCCCGATCCGAAGGCCGTGAACGAAGCCTGGCTGGGTGCCGGCGGCATCATCGCCCTGGCCGAACCCGACAGCATGCTGGTGGAATTAAGCACCATCGATCCTGATACCATGAAAGCGGTGGGCGCGGCGGCGGCGACCCAGGGCCACGCGGTCCTGGACTGCCCCGTAAGCGGCAGCCCCAACGAGGCCGGCACAGGCAAACTGGTCCTGTTGGTTGGGGGCGCGGCGGCGGTGCTTGAACGCGCCGGGCCTTTGTTCGATGTGCTGGGCCAGACCTGGCAGCACACGGGCGCAGTCGGCACCGCCAAGGTGGTGAAAATCGTCAACAACATGATGTCCATGGGCAACGTCCTGGTCGCCTCCGAAGCCTTCGCCCTGGGCGTGGCGGCGGGTGTGGAGCCGCAAAAGCTGTTCGACGTCATCTCCGTCTCCGGTGGCCGCTCGCACCATTTCACCAAACGGTTCCCTAATGCCCTGAAGGACGATTTCGCCCCCGGCTTCAAGATGGAGCTGGGTGAGAAAGACCTCTCCCTAGGCGTTGATCTGGGCCGGGCCCTGAAAATGCCCACGCCCACCGCCTCCCTGGCCCGCGAGATGTACGCCCTGGCCGTGGCCGAGGGCTACAAGGGCCAGGACATCGTCGCCTTGATGGACATGTACCGTCAATGGGCCAAGGGTCGCCTTAATTAAACGGTAACGAATGGCGTAACGGAGATGGAGGGCATCGACCAAAATGGCCGGAAACGCGGGGAATATTACACGAATTGAATTGCCGGGCGCCGCGGTTGATGTTGTCCGCAAGGGATCGGGGCGGAAATTGTTCATTCTGCATGGCGGTGGCGGACCCGTGGCGGCTATGCCCTTTGCCGATAGGCTGGCGGAATCCTTTGAAATAATTGCACCGGTCCATCCCGGCTTCGCCGGGTCGGCCATTCCCGAGAGTTTTGACGATCTGCAGGATCTGGTCTTCCTTTATCTCGATTTGATGGACACGCTTGATCTGGACGACGCCATCATGATGGGATTTTCCTTTGGCGGCTGGACAGCCGCGGAACTCGCGGTGATCTCGACCGCGCGCCTATCGAAGCTGATTTTGGTCGACCCCGTTGGTATTAAGGTTGGCGGCCGCGAGGACCGCGATATCGCGGACGTCTTCGCTACCCCGCCAGACGAGCTTGCCCGGCTGATGTGGCATGACCCCGCCAATGCCCCCAATCCCGCCCATATGACGGATGCGGAGCAGGAAACGGTGCAATCCAACCGGGTCGCACTGAGCCTCTACACCTGGCAGCCCTACATGCACAACCCCAAACTGCCGGGCCGATTGCACCGGATTGATGTGCCGACATTGTTGATCTGGGGCGAAAGCGACGGTCTGGTAACGCCGGATTACGGCCGGGCGTTTTGCGCCATGATCCCGGGCGCCCGGATGGCCGTCATCCCCGAGGCCGGACACGCGCCGCAGATGGAACAGCCCGACGCCTTTGTCGGGCACGTCATGTCATTCGCATAAGTCTTTACCCAACCGTAGGAAGTTCCGCGTCATGAAAGCATGGTTCTTTACCGAGGATGCCTATCCGCAATTGCCCGATCAGGACAGCTATCGTTCCATCCGTGTCAGCCTTCCCAACAAACATTACGATCCAGAAACAGGCGCCGATAATTACCACCAGTTCATCGACATGTGGCTCATGGCGGAAGACCTTGGGCTGGAGATCATGCTGAACGAGCATCATCAGACCGCAACCTGCGTGGTGCCGTCGGTTCCCATCATGGCGGGGATCCTGGCGCGAGAAAGTAAGACCGCGCGCATTCTGGTCTTGGGCAATCCGTTGGCCAATCTGCCCCGCCCTACCCGCACGGCGGAAGAAATGGCCATGGTCGACGTGATCTCGCGCGGCCGGCTGGAATGCGGTTTCGTGCGCGGTGTTCCCTATGAAAGTGCGCCGGCCAATGTATCGCCTTATCGCGGCACCGAACGGATGTGGGAAGCCCATGATCTGATTATCAAGTCCTGGACCAGCCATGACGGTCCGT
The DNA here is from genome assembly GCA_963577885.1 of Alphaproteobacteria bacterium. Lineage (GTDB taxonomy): Bacteria > Pseudomonadota > Alphaproteobacteria. Next base: position 132 of record CAUZBE010000072.1, on the reverse strand, counting down.
TCAACTTCGAAGGGCGTTGGTTTCATGCCCGCCAGGTCAATATCTGGCCCCGGCCCTATCAACAACCGCATCCCCCCGTTTGGGTGACCATCGGCAGCGCCAGCACTGCGGTGCCCGTGGCCGAGCACGAAT
>CAUZBE010000071.1:0-10099 GCA_963577885.1 Alphaproteobacteria bacterium | reverse complement strand
GATAGAGCGCAACCAAAATCTGCGCCCGCCGGAAGTCGGCATTGGACCGGAGGGCAAGGCACGGCTCGCCTTGTTTGAAAAATCCACGCCGTACGCGCAGTTCCATTTATCGGATTACGACAACACTATGCTGGCGGTTCACGAATAGCCAACTTCAAGGTCATAGAAGTCTCCAAACGGCCCGATGATCGTCCCTATGCCAAATACCGGCTGCACGATCCGGAGGGCAACGGCTTTGACCTGTCACGCAACAAAGGCTGGGAGGTGGATGACGGCAAATGGGAAAATGCCGCCTGATCCCGCGGCCTACATGAATGGCCACAGCAGCAGCGGTGTCGGCCACAGCACGGTGATCAAATAATCGAACGCCGTAATGAGAAATGCCTCGCCGAACAGCGTGAGGCAGATGGCGGCGCGCCAGCTGCCCCCATATATTCGAACATACGCGATGGTGAAGACTGCGATAGCCAGGTGGAATCCGATTAAAATCACGGCGGCAGCCAGGCCAAGCAGCCAAGCGGCCATTGCAAGAGTTCGCTCCGCCACCTCACTTTTGAAGGGCGAAAAGAGTGTGATTCCCCATGAAGCCGCTCGACCGCGCATGCCGGACCTAAGGTCGAAGACTATATCCAGGATAGCCAGTGGCACGCCGATGCCAACCAGCCAATAGATGATCATGGCGCTGCGCAGCGAATCCCAAGTCGTGGAGATCACCAGCGCGAGCAACAGCACACTCACCATGAAAGCAGTAAACAGTGATCCCCAAAGGCGCGACGCCGGCGTATCGACAGCATCCTGGGTGCCGGCCGCAGCGGACGATTTCTTCTGGCGCCGGTTTCTGATCACCGGGAACAGCAGCGTCGCGACGGTAAGCAGTGCGATAAGCAACACGCCGGGATGGATTAGGAACTCCCAGCCATAACGCGCCTGGGATAGCCACAAATACCGTTCAAGCTGGCTCCCCAGCACGACGGCCACCAAGAACGGCGGCCGCGGCCAACCATACAGCCGCATAAAATAACCGATGGTCGAAAATACCAGGAAAGTCGCGATATCAGCCCACAGATAATGTGCTGCAAAGGAAGACGCGACGCACAGCACCAGCGTGATCGGTACGATCATATAAAAAGGCAGAAGGCTGACCTTGGCAAAGACCGGAGATGCCCCGATCGCCAAAGTGGTTGCGATCAGGTTGGAGATCACCAGCACCCAAATCATTGCGAAGGTGTAATTGAGATTGGTGGTAAGCATATCGCTGCCCGGCGCGATCCCGACAGCCAGAAAAGCGGCCAGCATGATAGCCAGCGACGTGCTGCCGGGGATGCCGAAGGCGATGGTAGGGATCAGCGCCCCGCCTTCCTTGGCGTTGTTGGACGCTTCCGGTGCGATCACGCCACGAACGTCGCCCTTGCCAAAATTCTCCGAATTCTTTTCCGTCTGTACGGCATGGGCATAAGCGAACCAGTCGGCAACCGTACTGCCAAGACCAGGCAAAACGCCGACCCAGACCCCAATGATGCTGCAGCGGATGACCAGCCACCAATGCCGGAAGGCATCCTTAATACCCTCGAGCACGCCGCTTCCCAATGCCTCCACATCCGACACCGCACTGCGCCGCACGGCAAGCGAGATCATCTCCGGCACGGCAAAAAGACCGAGCCCGACGAGCACAATGCTGACACCGTCCCATAGATAGGTTCCGCCAAAATCGAACCGTTCAACCGCCGTCTTGTCGTCGACCCCGACCGTGGCGATCAGGACCCCCATGACCGCTGCGATCAATCCTTTTAAGGGTGACTTGCCGCTCAACACGCCCACGGCGCTGAGCCCCCAGATCACCAGGACGAGAAATTCCGGCGACCCAAAACTCAGGACCAGGGGAGTCAGAATTGGTAATGATAAGTACAAAACCGCGGCACCGAACAACCCACCCATCGCGGACGCCATAAAGGCCGCTCCAAATGCGCGCTTGGCCTCGCCTTTCTGTGCCATGGGATACCCATCGACGATGGTTGCCTGCGACCCGGCGCTACCGGGAACCGCTATCAATACTGACGGGAAAGTATTGGCGGTGTTTGAGATAGCCCCCATGCCGAGCAGCAGCGCGATACAGGGAATAGGATCGAGAGTGATCGCAAACGGCAGGGCAATGGTGAGCAGCAATAAAACACCCACGCCCGGCAAGGCGGCAAAGACACTGCTGCACAGGATGCCGGCCAGCATGAGAAAAAGCGGCCACGGCTGCAAGATTGCCGTTAGCCCCTGAAGGGCGGCCTCTGTCATCTAAATCCTCGGCAGGTATATCCTTAGTGGTAAAGACGGCCGGCCCCGTTGAAGGCCGGCCGATTTCACAAGACGAAGGCGCGTCTAGCGGCTGGAAATGTCGAATTTCTTACGCAATGTGCGAGAGAAAGCGATCGCATCATTGCTGACGTGCGATACCTTCTTGATCACGTTGGCTATCTCTTCACCACTCATGATCACCGCGTCCTTGCTGAATTGTTTCTTCAGCAGCTTGATGAATTTCTTGTCGCTCGTCACGCTATTGAACGCCGTGCGATACGCGGCAACATGGGCCTTGGGCGTACCGGGTGGCAAGGTCAGCCATTTGTCCACCTGTGACGGGCCTATCCACGACTTATAACCATCCCATGCGATCTGCGGCAGATTCTTCGCCTTGAGCAACGCGGGGAAGACCGGGACATCGGGGTAAGCCGCGCGCGCCTTAAACACTTGGCTTCCGCCAACGCCTTCCTGGGCGATCAGCTCGATCACGCCATCTTTCAACAGACGATCTATCCGTTTCGATGACGCCGTCGCCATCATATCAATCTCGCCCTGACGCAAGGCCTTCATCAACGACCGTGTCCCCTTGTAGCCGGGGATCCAGCGCAGGTTCCAACCGAGATATTCCTTGCCCCAAACGGTCATAGCCTGCCAGCTGCGCGAGCCGCTGATGGCGCCAACGATAACCGGCTTGCCTGAATCCGTCAGGCGTTTCATTGTGCCTTTTCGGGCAAATACGACGCTACCGCCTGCATTAAACCCGCCGATGGGGATAAACGTGCGCGGATCAAATTTGGACACTTTGCGGCGAACCATACTTGGCGTCACCACCGAGGCATCAGTCTGCATAAGGGTCGACCCGTCCGACTTCGCTTCGGAGGCCAGGTAATTCGCGGCCCTGATCTTGCCACCGCCGGCGGCAAAATTGCGATAGACGATGCTGGGGCTACCGGGCAGCTTATCCTTGAGATAGAGGCCGAACAGGCGGCCCATGCGATCGGTGCCGCCACCGGCATTGGATGCAATAAGCATTTGGATGGTCTTGCCGCTGTAATCCTGCGCGACGGTACTACCGGCCTGCAATGCGAGCGCCGATGCCAAAACGAAAACAGAACCAAATTTAAAATTCGTCATCAAATCCTCCCTGATTAAGGGTCAGAATATTACAGATTTATTGTTGCTCCTGACCGAATGATGAAAAGCACACGCCGTTCTTGCCAATCGCTCAATCGTCCACAGTGCGTTTGGCAATCCACCCCGTCGTGGTATCGTTGAAAGAAAATTTTGAGGGTAAATACAATATGCAGAAACAATTTCTTAAATTGGCCCTGCCAATTGCGGCAGCGATGGGCGTAACTGCACCGGCACAAGCCGATGCCATTTCCGACTTTTACAAAGACAAACAGATCAACGCCATTTCCGGCGGAGGTGCCGGGGGTGGATTTTCGTTTGCCGCGCGCGTGCTCGGCCAGCACATGGCAGGTAACATCCCGGGCAAGCCGGGTTGGATCGTCACGGCAATGCCCGGAGCGGGGGGCGCAAGATCGATCAAATATATCGTCAACGCCGCCGCACAGAACGGGACCATCCTAGGCGCCGTGTTGCCACCTTCCATCCTGTCGCCCCTGCTGCGCAAGAAAGTGGGTTATGATTCCGCCAAACTGCAATGGATCGGCTCAATCACACCCATGGCATCGGTTTTAGTCACTTGGCACACCTCACCGATCAAATCGCTCGAACAGGTTAAGACGATGGAGAGCACCACGGCGACCTCCAGCAAATTGTCCAGCGGTTATCTCTTTCCCGCCTGGCTGAATGCGACCGTCGGCACCAAGTTCAAGGTTATTTCCGGTTACCGCGGCGGCGACCGCCAGAATGTCGCCATGGAAAAGGGCGAGGTAAATGGCCGCAGCAGCTTCTACAACAGCTTCAAAACCACCAAACCCCATTGGCTCCGGAACAAGACTATCAACATCTTGGCGTATATGGGACCGAAGGATCCCGATCTAACAAACGTTCCTTTTATGATGGATTTGATGAAAACCGACGAGCAGCGAGCAATCGGTAATTTCCTGCAGACCGGCTCAAGCGTGGGTCATGGCTTCTTTGTGTCACCCGGCGTTCCAAAGGCACGCGTGATGGCGCTTCGGGCCGCCTTTAACAAAACCGTCTCGGATCCGGTGTTCCTGGCGGATGCGAAGAAACGCAACTTGTTGGTGGCGCCGGTACGGGGAGAGGAACTCGACGCGATCGTGGCCGAAGCCATGAAGACCTCGCCGAAGCTTGTCAATAAATTCAAGAAGATGGTGAAGATAGACAAGCTTAAACCACGCAAGAAAAAGAAGTAACGGCCATGCCCGAAGGCACAACGGATCTAGCACATTTGCCGAATACGGAGGCGGATAAGTTCCGCCTCCGTCATTTCGTCGAACGGCTCATTGAAACAGGTGAAATCGATATCATTGATCAACCTGTTGAGTTGGCCGACTTGACCCTCCACATGGATGGCAACCCCAAGGCCGTGCTGTTCCGCAAGGCCGGCAAAGAACAGGCCGAGATCGTCGGCAATCTGTGTGCGAGCCGGAAGCGAATGGCAGCAGCGTTCGACGTGGACGAAACCGATCTACTGCAGGAGGTTCTGCAACGGCTGGCAACGCCACAGAAAACTGAAGCGGTGGCGCGTGAAACCGCCCCCGTCCAACAGATCGTCTGGACCGGGAACAAGGCCGACTTCACGCGCCTGCCGGTGCCGTTCCAACATGGCCGGGATGGCGGGCCGTACTTATCATCGACCCTTGATTTTACCATCAATCCGGAAACCGGCCTGACCAATTTAGGCTGCCGCCGGATGATGTTGCGCGGCCGACGCGAAGCCGGTGTAGATTTAAATGCGCCAAGCGATCTAAGGGCTATTTATGAGGCAGCAGCCAGTCGAGGCGAGAGACTGCCGGTGAGTTTTTTACTCGGCGCGCATCCCATTGATCATATAGCAGCGACCATGCGGGTACCGGTGGACGAAACCGGGCTCCTCGCCAGTCTGCGCGGGGAAACTCTCAAGCTAGTCAAAAGCATTACCAATGACATCATGGTCCCCGCCGACGGTGAAATGGTGATCGAAGGCTATCTGGACGAACGCGGCCATGTGGAAGACGAAGGTCCGTTCGGGGAATTCGCCGGCTACTACGGAATCATGAAAAAAAACCCGGTGTTTCACCTGACCGCCATTACCATGCGCGAGGACGCCCTGTTCCAGACGTCGACAATTTCCGGTCCTGCCATTTCCCAAACCGACACCGCCATGCTCAATACGGTAAAGAGCGAGACCGTAGTGTGGCGCGCACTGCAAACAGCGATCCGCGAGCCGATCGCGGTCAACGCAACCGCCGCCGGCGCCGGTATGTTCAATTTGCGTATTTCTATGCGGCCCCGAGTCCCCGGCGAGGCGCGCAACGCCATCGCCGCCGCCTTCGGCTGTCTCGCCAACGTCAAAAACGTCTTTGTTGTGAATGACGACATCGACATTTTCAATGACCAACAGATGGATTGGGCGATGGCGACCCGGTTCCAGCCTGACCGTGACCTGGTGGTCCAGGGCGGTATGCGCACCCTGCCACTGGACCCGTCGCTTTACGGCGCCCGCGTCGGCGCCAAGGCCGGCTTCGATCTTACTATCCAGGCAGACAGGCGCGCCGCCATTGAGTTCACCGTTCCCGCCCCACCTGACATAAAAGGAGAGCGCTTCGACAGCGTTCGAAAGGCCCTGACAAATGGGCCTAAATCTTTCAGTGAATTAATGGCGGCGCTAGGGACAAAGGACGGCAGGGACGTGGTCATAGAGTTGGAACCCATCCGCGAAGAAGGCATTCTTACCCGCCTGAAAGAAGGCGAATATGCACTAAAGGACTGAAGCCCACTGATCGCGATTTTTATCGCAACTAAGACCCACCTCATCCCAACCCTCACCCTTCCCTCTCCCGCTCGCTATAACAGATTCACACATTTTGTCTGAGGTTCCATCCTTGGCTCTTGGTTTTGCACTGATTCCATCCCTATGTGATGGTTATAGGGCCGGCGGGGCCGTAACGCTGGTAACCGCTCCAGCCGCCGAGCCGGGCGAAGATCCAGACGGCGCACGATCGGGCTTTGCTGTTCCACAAGTCGCCCGGCCAGAAGACCCCCCTTTTTTGCCCGATGCTCGTCCCCAAAGCAGCCGGCTAACAGATCCATGAACAAAACCATCTTCACCCCCTCGATAAACCAATCCCAAATGACACAGAATTATCTTCGTAAACCTTCCGCAATCAAAACCACACAACCACAAAAAATGTGTGCACGTGCTAGATTGGGGGGAGGGGAACATTGGGGCGCCGCGTCAGTTCCCCCTCTCTGCCCTCGGCGGCGGAGAGGGTTGGGAGAGGTGGGGGATTGCGGAGCGAAGCAACGCAAGGCATGTTCGCCTTAAATAAATGAAACTCCAGTACGAGGAATCATGTCCGACCGACCAAATTTTCTGTTGTTCATCACCGATCAACATCGCGTTGATCATTTGGGTTGTTATGGCAATCCAATTGTGCAGACGCCCAATATCAATTCGCTGGCCGCGCGGGGAACCCGCTTCAATCAGTTCTACGTGTCCTGTCCCATTTGCATGCCGAACCGGGCCACCTTGATGACCGGCCGGATGCCGTCGCTTCACGGGGTTCGCCAGAACGGTATCCCGCTGTCACTGGGCGCAACCACATTTACCAATTTGCTACGGGATGCGGGCTATCGCACCGCTCTGATCGGTAAAAGCCATCTGCAGAGTCTTACAGGGAATAAGATCGAAGTGGGTCTGCCCCAACCAGACCTGAACAAATTCCAGCCATCGGATACCCATGCCGAAGCGGATTTGGCGAAATGGCAAGATGGCCGGTATGACCAGGAGCTGGCAAAAACCTGGAAAGGCGAGCCCGGTTTCGAACCAGCCACACCGTTTTATGGTTTTGATCATCTTGCCCTGGCGCTGGGGCACAGCGATCGGGTGCAGGGGCATTATTCGCGCTGGCTCGCAGAACGGCATCCCAATCCTGACTCACTCAGGGGCCCAGACAATGCTTTGCCGTCAAACCGTGACATCAAAGCGCCGCAGGCCTGGCGAACAGCCATCCCGGAAGAGCTCTACCCGACTACCTATGTCGCCGAAGAAACCATGTCGTTTCTAAAGCAACAGAAGAATGCCGGTGACGATCAGCCGTTTTTTATCCAATGCTCGTTCCCTGACCCACACCACCCATTCACGCCGCCGGGCAAATATTTCGATATGTACGATCCCGCCGATGTGCCGGTTCCGGACGCGTTTCATCACCCGACCGAGAAGTTACCGCCGCAGGTCGCCGCCATCCATGCCGAACGGGATGAAGGCAGGGCGTCTATGGATGGCCAACGCGCCTTTGCCTGTACCGAGGATCAGGCGCGCGAGGCGATAGCGCTCAACTATGGCTCCATTACCATGATCGATGACCAGATCGGAAGGGTGCTGGCAACGCTGGAAGAAACCGATCTGGCCGAAAACACAGTGGTCGCGTTCACCACTGACCACGGCGATTTCATGGGCGATCATCAATTGCTTCTGAAGGCCGCCATTCACTATCAGGGCGTCATCCACGTGCCGTGCATCTGGGCCGATCCCCGGGACAGTGGGCGACCATCAACGAGCAACGCGTTGGCGGGCACGATCGACCTGCCAACATCATTTCTGGATAGGGCCGGTGTGGCCGGTTTCAATGGTATGCAGGGCAAGAGCCTGCCCGCCATCGCAGCGGGAACAGATAGCCATGACTCGCTGATCATCGAGGAAAGTCAGCGCCGCGGGTATATGGGTTTCGGGCCCAATTTTCGTGCCCGTACCATGATAGCAGATCACTGGCGCCTGAGTTTCTATTCGGGTGCAGATTGGGGTGAATTGTACAATCTGAGAGACGATCCGCTGGAATTCAACAATCTTTGGAACGACCCCGCTCACGCCAAAACGCGCGCCGAACTTACCGAACGGCTGGCGCGTCGCATGATGGATCTGACGGATTCAAGCCCCCTTGCCACAGGACATGGACCATAAGATGAGCAACAAAATTTCTGTTACCGCCACCGACGGCCATCAGCTTCACGCCTGGCGATCCGATCCGGACGAAGCCCCTAAGGGCGGCATCGTCATTCTGCATGCCATATACGGCTTGACCAATCACATGGGTGATGTGTGCGACATTTGGGCAAAACAAGGGTTTTCTGCGATCGCCCCGGCGCTCTATGACCGGACGGCCAAGAATACCGTGCATGGCTACGACCAGACCGACAAAGGACGAGATTCATACGCCGCCCTGACCAAGGAACAGATCCTCGCCGATGTTGCCGGCTGCGCAGAAGCCCTGCGTCCGGGGCCGGTTGCCATATCAGGCTTCTGCACCGGCGGCAGCTGGGCGTGGGTAGCGGCTCAGGAATTACCGTTCGAGGCCTCGGTGAATTGTTATGGCAGCCACGTTCATCAATGGCTCGAGGTCAAACCCAACTGCCCGACCATCATGCACTATGGCGATAGCGATTGGGTGGTTGAAATGAAGGGCGTCGATGCCATTCAGGCGGCCAACCCTGAGGTAACGATCCACATATATCCGGGCGCCGGCCATGCGTTTTTCAATCCGGAACAGGTTTCCCATGATGCAGACGCTTCTGCCCTGCTCCTGAGCCGATCTGTTGAATTTCTGGAGAGCCAGTTTGCGGCGCACGCGCAGTAAACAACAATCGTTGACAATCTTTTCTGCAAACATTTACGATTTCAGCTAAATTTTAGGCTGACAACGTGCAAACGGAGTTCGAAATGATGTCCACAATGACCTACACAAAGCTCTTGCCCGCCTTTGAAAAATTCGTTCAAGATTTGCGGACCATCTGGGCCAAAACTCCGGATGACGAAACACGTATGAAAAAAGCGCACAAGCTGATGGAAGACGATCTTCTGCCGGACCCTGCCCTGCAAGAGCATTGCAAAAACTGGCCATCGACCGAAGGGCGCAAGAATTTGCTGTTCTACACCGATCCCGAATATGGCTTTGTCATAAACGGTGTCGTCAGGGTTCCTGGCCGCACCGGCAGCGTGCATGACCATGCCGACGCTTGGGTCCTGTACGGGCTGCTTGATGGCAAGGAAACACTGGAACGGTTCGAACGGGTCGATGACCACAGCCGGGACGATTATGCTGAAGTACGCCTAACCAGCGCCGATCAGGGCCAGGCGGGCCAGGCCGATCTTGTCCAGCCCTATGATATTCATGCTGAACAGGGCAGCGATATTAGGTCTGTTGCCGTCATATTACGCAGCAACGTTCTGGTGGGCCGGGTGTTACAGGGCCGCTATGACCGCGAAACCAATAAGTACTCTACGGGTTCTGGGCCGACGCAGATTCCCTATGAGCTGACGGCCTGATACTAGACCATTACCGCCCTTCATCGAGTTAATTTAAAAGAAGGAAATATTGCCTGTGACATCGGGACCCTTCATGACGACCGTGGTCGGCAGCATACCGAAATGCCAGTGGCTTTATAAACGTAACAAGAGCACAGAAGGGGCAGAATACCGATACGGCAAGGAGGGAACCTGAACGCTGGACGGCGACGCCCTATCGCGTGCCAAAGACGATGCCGCCCGCGTAACGATCCGTGTTCAAGGGCCGCAGGTAAAGAGTCGGGTAGAGCACCTGGGTGTCAATCTCCAACTCGTCCATATGGGCGAGCCGCATCTGCACATCCGACATCTCCCGGGCTTCTTTCTGGATGGTAT
>CAUZBE010000070.1:0-10103 GCA_963577885.1 Alphaproteobacteria bacterium | reverse complement strand
TGGATTTCACTATGCAACAGTTCGACCAGCACGTTAGCTTGATCCTGGAGCCGCTGGTTCTCTCTTGCCTCGTATCCGTGAACGTAGGCCTGGTTCATAGCAAAATGCCCCTCCCTATGGCCGTGGTACGAAAAGCATAAGTAATCCGGCTGATCACATAACGCCAGCGGCCATAGCAGACTTGGCTAAGGGGACGGAGATGGGCTACTAAAAGCCTCAGAATTATGCGCGGACCGCGGCGCGGATCCGCAACCTTTCACAAGGAGTAGAGAAATGGCGGGACCGCTCGACGGTGTTCGGATACTGGACGTGACCACGGTTGGCTATGGGCCCTATGCGTGCCAGATTCTAGGCGACTATGGCGCCGAGGTTATCAAGGTCGAGTCGCGGGACGGCGATATCACCCGCGGCATTTATCCCTTCCGCAACGAGGGCATGGGGCATTTCTTCATGATGGCCAATCGCAACAAGCGCAGCATCGTTCTGGATTTGAAGGTCGTGCGGGGCCGGGAGGTCTTCCTAAAATTAGTAGAGAGCGTGGACGTGGTCATCTGTTCCATCCGTCCCGCCGCGATGGATCGTCTGGGCCTCGGTTATGACGATTGCCGGGCGGTTAACCCAAAGATCATCTATCTTGCCTTGGTGGGTTTTGGCCAGTCAGGGCCGTACGCCGAGCGCCCTGCCTATGACGATGTCATACAGGGCCTGTCGGGCATGGCGGACATGCAGGGCGGTCGCGAGGGGCCGCCAAAATTCGTCAATGCGTCCGTATGCGATAAAATATGTTCGCAGGTCGCGGCGCATTCCACCTTGGCCGCCCTGTTCAGCCGGGAACGAACCGGCAAGGGACAATTGGTGGAGGTGCCCATGCTCGAATCCATGGTCGGCTTTAACCTGATTGAGCATCACTCCGGCCAAACCTTCGATCCGCCCTTGGGCCCTGCCGGTTACGAGCGGTCCATGGTGGAATACCGCCGGCCCTATGCAACGGCTGACGGCTATGTCTGCGCCCTGCCGTATAATACGAAGCAATGGCGGGCATTTTTTTCGATCATGAAACGAGACGACATGGTGGATGATCCGCGCGTTATGGACCCAAAGCTTCGCAGCGAAAAGATCGGCGAGCTGTACGAACTGGTTGCTCAGCTGGTGCGGGATTGGCAGACCTCCGACCTGCTTGACGCGCTCAAGGAAGGCGATATCCCCCACGGTGGGGCCACAAGGCTGGACGATCTGGCGGCTGACCCGCACCTGCGGGCGGTCGGATTTTTTGAGACTTTCGAGCACCCGAGCGAGGGCCGCATCACGCTGACATCGCCGCCGATGAGGTTTTCCGAAACACCCCCCGATATTCGCCGGCTACCGGCGGTGTTGGGCGAGCACAGTGTGGAAATATTAAGCGAGTCTGGTTATTCATCCGCGCAAATTTCTGAGCTGCTGGATGACGGCGTTAGCGTCGATGGGCGCAGCGGCCTTTCGCCACTGTCGCAGAACGGCTAGCTAACCGACTAAAAGCACCGCCTTCATAGTCACTGCCGGGCATAACCCGGCAATCCATGCTGATCCCCCGCGCCGGTGCCCATGGATGCCCGAGTAAAAGCCCGAGCATGACATTGGCTTGCCGTGGAGATGATCGCAATATTGAACGCAAGGGCGCGAGGTACCTGGCTATTATATCCTGATCGATCTCAATCGACCACAAAGAGTTTGGCGCCTATGGCGGTCGAGGAACGGTGCGGTTCGGCTTCGTCGGCGACTTGATAGCTCATGCCGGGCTTGAGAACAAACGTCCGGCCGTCCTTGAGTTCAGTATGCAATTCGCCCTGGAGGCAGAATAGAATGTGGCCCTTAACGCACCAATGATCGGCCAAATAGCCAGGCGAGTATTCCAGAATACGCACGCGGATAGGGCCAAATTTATGGGTTTTCCAATAGGCAAAACCCGTCTCGCCTTGATGTTCGGTGCGCGCGACCGAGGCCCAGTCGATGGTGCCGAACGGAATGTCATTGATCTGCATGTGATACCTAAAATGCGTATGGGATAGAGAATAGTGACTGATAGTATAGAGCCATTAGATAGCAAAGACTCTGGCAGTCCGGGCCTGGTTTTATGTGATTTCGTAAAAATCTTTAATCCTATGGATATGATTGAGAATGATCATGCGTTCCTTAAATAGCCAGGCGCTATTTGGTTTTGTCTCGCAAAATTTCTGGACCCTTGATAGCGATATTGGCGATCAAGGAGATAGAATTTGTCACGAAGACAGGGAACGGAATTCTGCCGAGAAGCCGTTCGCCTGGCATTAACGAGTGGACTTTCGCGAAAGCAGATCGCTGCTATTTCCGCGTTGGATTTTGGACACTGAAAAAATGGGTTCAACAAGCTCGTAATGAAGACCTGATGTCTGGTCCGCATGGCGATCAGGCAAAGGAAATTACCCGCCTTCACAAGGAGAACCGTATTCTGCGTGAGGAGAGGAAAATACTAAAAAAAGCGACGGTCTTCTTCGCGAGCCTAAAATAGCGCGGTTTTTATTTATACATACTTGGAGGAAGACCTTTGCAATTTGCCGTATGTGCAAGGTTCTTTGGGTGACTGCCCGTGGTTATCGCGCCTGACGGTGCTGTTCAATAAGCCAGCGTCAGCGCGATGATGTGGTTCTGCTGGGGCATGTTCGAGAACAGCACAAACTCAGCCCGCAGAGTTATGGTCGACCTCGAATGACCGAAGAACTGCAAGGGTTAGGGTTTGAGGTCGGCCACCATCGTATCGGACGTATGATGCGCCAGAATGGCATTCAGGCCGTGCGGGCAAGGGAATTAAGGTTACGACCGACAGCAACCACAGCTTTGCCATCGCTCCCAACCTGCTGGTCAGAAACTTCTCGGCAATCGCACGCAATCATAAATGAGCCGGCTACATCAGCTACATATGGACCAGCGAAAGGTGGTTGTATCTGGCCGTCATCTTGGATTTGCATTCTCGTCGTATGATTGGCTGGGCCATTAGCAACCGCATGAAGCGCGATCTGGCGATCCGGGCGCTCGACATAGCGGTAGCCTTGCGCCAGCCATCCGAAGGTTACACCCATTATACTGATTGTGGCAGTTAGTATTGCTCTCATGATTATCGGAAAAGGCTCAAAACGCATGGCTTTCTGGTATCCATGAGCGGCAAGGGAAATTGCTATGATAATGCGGTTGTTGAGACCGTTTTCAAAACCCTCAAAGCTGATCCGATCTGGCGGAGGATGTGGCAGACACGGAGACAGGCGGAAATGACCTTGTTTAAATACATAAATGGTTTCTACAATCCCCGGCGCCGACATTCTACGCTAGGTGGCAAAAGCCCCCTCGCGTTCGAAAAGTTGGTCGCCTAAAATCAGATAAGTAACCGGAACTAAAACGCGACAAAACCATGCTTTCAATACGGCCGAATGGGGCGGGCCAATCATTCCATGCGCAGTGCAGTGGTGATGGTTCGCCCCGGCTAGTCTCTTGCGTCTTGCCTTCCTGGCGCGCAAACTATCGCTAACAATAAAACATAATGATCGAGGACCAGCTGCCATGCCTGCCTCACCCGAGCTACAGCGCCAAATGCTGCGCCAGATGCAGACCATTCGCCGCTTTGAAGAGCGCGCCTCCGACGATTATCACAACGGCGCTATCTATGGCGTGGTGCATTGCTATATCGGAGAGGAGGCCGTGGCGGTTGGCGTCTGCTCGGCCTTGACCGTCGAGGATCAGATCATTTCCAACCACCGGGGCCATGGCCATTGCATTGCCAAGGGCGCCGACCTGAACCGCATGATGGCAGAGCTGTATGGCCGCCAGGACGGCTATTGCAAGGGCAAGGGCGGTTCCATGCATATCGCCGATTTTTCCATTGGCATGCTGGGCGCCAACGGCATCGTCGGCGGCGGTCTATCCATCGTTACCGGTGCTGGGCTGGCGGCGCAGTTGGCGGGTAAGGGTGGGGTAGCCGTTTGTTTCTTCGGAGATGGCGCCTCCAACGCCGGCTCGTTCCACGAGAGCCTGAACATCGCAGCGCGCTGGAAACTGCCCATGCTGTATGTCTGCGAACATAATTCCTGGGCCGCCAATACCTCGTCCCAGATGACCCATGCGGCGGATAATGTCGCAGGCCGCGCGGCGGGCTATGGCATGCCTGGCGTGATGGTTGATGGCAACGATGTGCTGGCCGTGTACGAGGCCGCGACCGAGGCCGTGGCCCGGGCCCGGGCCGGCGAGGGGCCGACCCTAATCGAATGCAAGACGTATCGGTGGCGGGCCCATACGGAACGTCTCGGCGCCGTTGATCCGCGCCCGCCGGAGGAGATAGCCGCCTGGATGGCCAGGGACCCGATCCGGCATTTGGTTGACGAGCTAAAACAACAGCAGGGCCAGTACAGCGACACCGAATTTCAGGCCCTGGATGATGAGGTGATGGCGGTGGTAGAGGCCGCGGTAGCCTTTGCCGAAGCCAGCCCGTTCCCGGCGCCCGAAGCGGCGTTGGATGATGTATTCGCCGCTTAGATTGGGGGCTGACTATGCGAGAGATATCCTACGCCCGGGCCGGCATGGAAGCGCTGGTCGAAGAGATGCAGCGGGACCCCACGACCATCCATCTAGCCACCGATGCGCCGCCCTCCCTGGTGGAGGAATTCGGCGAGGCGCGCATCCGTGCCACGCCGATCACCGAAAACGCCTTTTCGGGCATCGCCATAGGTGCGGCGGGGTCCGGCCTGCGCCCCATCGTCAATTGGTCCATGGTCACATTCTGTTTTGTCGCCATGGATCAGATTGTCAACCAGGCCTCGAAAATCCATTATATGTTCGGCGGCCAGCAGACCTTCCCCATCGTCTTCCGCTCCTCCGTGGGCGGCGGCACGTCGTTGGCGGCGCAGCATTCACAAAGCCCGTATTCGATGTTCATGAATTTGGCCGGCCTGAAGTTGATCCTGCCCTCGACCCCCTACGATATGAAGGGCCTGTTAAAATCGGCCATTCGGGACAACAATCCCGTCCTGTCATTTGAATCCACCCGGCTCATGGGTTTAAAGGGCGAAGTGCCGGAGGGGGATTACACAGTGGCCCTTGGCGTGGCGGATGTGAAGCGCCCTGGGACCGATATAACCGTTATTGCTCTAGCCTGGCTGGTGCACGAATCCCTGGCGGCGGCCGAGGTGATGGAAAAAGAGGGCGTCTCGGTCGAGGTGGTGGACCCTCGCACGTTGTTTCCTCTAGATAACGAGACCATGCGCGCCTCGGTGCAAAAAACTGGCCGCCTGGTGATCGCTGACGAGGCTGGCCCAACGGCGGGCGCTTCCGCCGAAATTGCCGCCCTGATCATGGAAGACCCCGCCACCTTCGCGGCCCTAAAGGCGCCGCCAAAACGGGTCTGCGCCCTGCAAGTGCCCATCCCCTACAGCCCCAACCTGGAAAATCACGTCTTCCCCGACCGCCACCGCATCATCGCCGGCATCCGCGAAGTGATGGAGGCAGGTTAGGACGGGGAACCCGCGAGCGCCTTCCTCAGCTCCGTAGAGTTCAACGGTATATCGGCCAACTGGAAGTCAAAATTGGACCAATCCGCCGCCAGTAACGAAAAGCGCCACAGTGATTTTCTAAGCGGCAATCCTGTCGACCTCACAATCGGCCATTTGTTTAATGGATTGAGACCGACCCAGATCTGGAGTGCTCTGGCTGCTGTTTTGGGTCTTTTTGGTAGTGCCTTTGTGGCCGCTACAAAGTTTACAGGCGGCTAAAAATGCGATGAGGGGAAGGAGCCAAGTCTTTCATTTTGTGGTAAGGCATGGGGGCGAATCTTGTTTCTTGAATTTCTGAGTTCACCTTATTCCCCGATAACGCCAAGGCTGTCGCATTCGTCAGTAGAGCCGTTTTTCGTACCGGGCTTCCATGTCGGACTGGCTTTCCACCGGACCCTTGGAGTTGATCTGGTCCTTGATCATCTGCCCCATGGAGGGCAAGGTTGTGCGCGCTATAATCGCGCACGGCGACCACAGCTTGGAGCGCATGAGCGCCTTGGCGCAGTGCAGATAGGTTTCCCGCACAGTTACTTTTAGAACCGTAGGGGCGCTTTATGGGCGACGGTAAACATCCCGAACAGATCAGCATCATTCCGAATTTCCGCGATACCATTGATTCTGAGGGTTTTGTTGACGCCCGGAATTAGGAACATCAATGACACTTCCGGGTTTCCTAAAATATTGCTGTAGTCGTCCAACCGGTTTTTGCCTGGCCGATCAGGAATTAACAGCATGCGGCCGTCCGGCACTTCGACAGATCCGAGCGCATCGCCACGTGGCGTTACATCTCCCATCCCGTCGTTGGCCTGCGTCCCCAGCACCAGGAAGGGCGACAGGCTAATGAAGTGACGGCAGTGGATATCGAGACAATTCAACTACTTTTGTACTAACCGTCCGCCAGCCTGTTTATAAATCGTGCGCAGGGCTTCAACCGAGTCGAATTTGCTCCTTTAATTCTTCGTTGCTTCAGGACGTTGCAATCTCGCTATTCCTCCAAAAATCGCCTTAACACGTTGCCCGTCAGCTTCGAAATGTTGTTGTCGCCGCCGTTCCAGGGCAGGCAGCCGCAGTAGGTGATGGAGCCGGTGGAGAAGACCTGGCCGCCGGACGGCGTCTGGTAATAGATCATATCGGCGCGGATCAGCTCCTTGGTAGTCTCCAGGGGGCGGTTCATGATATGGGTCAGCATTTCCTCGGGCACCATGATGGTCTCTGCGTCGTGGTTTTCCGAACGCGCAATGATGACGGCGTTTTCTGGTGTACCCAGGCGCTTGTCCGCCCGGTCCAATTCGAAGCCTGCGGCGCCACCGCCAGAGAGGCCAAAATCGCCGATGACCTCGTCCTCGACGCCCTCGAAGATCCAGGCCACGTCCGCACCTATGCTGGCCGGCAGGCGGCGGTAGTAGGAGGCGGTGAAATTGCCTTGCGCGGTGAAGCCCAGGCCCGCGATGGATTGCGGCGGGCGCCCGTTGCGCCGCCACATGCCACCATAGGCACCATCGAAGGCGTTGAAATATTCCCCCGGCTCGGCCGCCCAGGCTCGGATGCCGCCCTCGCCCCGGCGGATTTCGAGGGCGCCGGTTTCATGCGCGTGCAGGGCGATGCGCCAATAAAAACCGTTGCCGCCGAGATACATGAAATTGCCCCCCTGATCGCGGTAGGCCTCGATGGCGTCCAGGGTTTGGGCGGTGTGATATTCCGGGTGGCTGCCCGTGGTCAGGGTCTTGTACGGGGCGATGGCGGCATAGCCATCATCGTGCAATTCCTGATCGGTGATGATGTCATAGTCGATGCCCTGTTGGTCCAGCCAGGTCAGCAGGTGCCCATCGGCGGGGAAATGTCGCAGCCCGGAATCCTCCCCAAGGCCCGTGGTCAAAAAACCGGGCCGCACATTGAACAACGGGCGCTTGTGCGAGGCATGGCAGATGCCGCTGTCGTCACTGTGGAAGTTGTAGGTGGAGCAGCCGTATTCGGGATGCACGGAGGGGCTCCAGGGATAGGCGTCCCATTCGGCTACCCGCTGATGCCAGGATTCGTGATAACCGGGGCGCGCGTAGTTGCCGTAGATGACATAGGTAAAAGTGGAGACCAACACGCATAGCTTGGCGCTTGGCTTGCCTAACGGCGGGCAGACAAAGAACGGTATGGCATCTTCGTGCCCGTCGCATTGAATGCGGGCCAGGTAGGCGCCTGAGGGCAGGTCATCGGGAATTCTGAAGCTGAAATCCGTCTCCCAGTGGAAGTCATAGATGTCGTCTTCATGGAAATGAACGGCGCCGTAACGCTCGGGTGCATGACGAAAGCACATCTCATCCCCGTTCCAGGCCGCCCCGGTCATGGCGCGGGTCGGCAGATTGATCAACTGCCCGTGCAGGCCATGGGGGCCAGTATCCACGATCTTAGTGGTAGGGATGCCCTGGGTGAAATCCCAGGCGGCCACCAGGTTGCCGGCACTATCGTGAATGGTGGGCCCCTCGATCTTGCCATTGAAGTGCGCGCCGATAGCGGCGGGAATATCGCCCGGCCGGGGACCGGGGACATTTTTCTTTGCCCCGATGATCGGTCTGCCGAACAGGCTTAGGCCCGGTGCGATAATAGTCCCGTGGGCCTCGTGTCCGTGCGTGATGGGTTCCTGGCTGACCGTCAGGGCACCGCTGTCTGCGTCATAGGACAGGCTGACCCGGTACCAGGCTCGGAGGTGCAGGGGCTCGGAGGCGGTGACCTGTTTGCCTCCGGCCTGCCCGGCGATGGCGCCGTTGCCGTCTATCATCAAGGCGATATCGCCGCAGGACAGGATGGCCTGGGTACCATTCGTTACCATGCCGGGTTTTCGCAGCAGGGTGGGCCAGATCATGGCGCTGAGGCGAAAGCCGCCGCTAATGGTTTGCGGCAAGTCATCATCCGCGGTGCCGTAGGAGCCGGGATGGAAGGCCTGTATGCGCGAGGGGTAACTGCCATCCATGGCGGACGGTACCGCCCGTTCGATGATGCCGGGCCCCGCTGGGTTGGGGTCGGCGGAGATGGAACGGTAAAGCCGGGCCGTGAAGGACGCGGCGGCGATGGAACTGACCTTGAACTCGATAGTGTCGCCGGGACGGCCCGACAGGCGGTCGCAATAACCGATCAATGGGATCACGTAGGAATCTCCCCAGAAGTAGGAACAAAAGCGTCGGTTGGCCCCGCAGGCTAGCGGCAAAGCCGATGCATGGCCATTGCCTATAAGGTGATTTAAGGTATTTCGCGCGCGCAGCGAGGAACATCGGATGATTGATCTATACACTTCACCCACGCCAAACGGTTGGAAAGTTGCCATTGCTCTTGAGGAGTTGGAATTGCCCTATGAAACCCACGTGCTGAATTTGAGCGAGGGCAGACAGCACCAGGAGTGGTTCAAAAAAATGAACCCGAACGGCCGCATTCCTGTCATCGTGGACCATGATACGAATGGGGACGCGGATGATCTAACTATATTCGAAAGCGGCGCCATCCTGATCTACCTGGGAGAAAAGACCGGACGTCTGCTGCCCACGGAAAAATACGGCCGAATGGCGGTGATGCAATGGTTGATGTTTCAGATGTCCGGCATCGGGCCCATGCAGGGCCAGGCGGTGGCCTTCGAACGTTATTTCCCCGAGGATGTGCCGCCGGCGCGCCAACGCTATCACAACGAAACTCGGCGTCTCTATGAGGTTCTGGACTATCATCTGGCGGACAACGAATGGCTGGCCGGGAATTATTCCATCGCCGATATCGCCAACTGGTCCTGGATCCGCAGCCACAAATGGGCCCGCGTGCCAACCGACGGCCTAAACCATCTGGAACGCTGGATGGCGGCTATGGCGGCTCGGCCCGGCTGCCAACGTGGTGTTCTGGTACCGCCATCGCCGGGCAAGGCGGAACTGGTCGCCAAGGGTGGCGCGTCAATCACAACGCTATAAGATACTTATAACAAGGGAGCAGGGTAGTTGAGGAATTTAGTGGGCTACCATATGCACGAGGGTATCGCCACCCTTACGATGGATGACGGCAAGGTGAATGCCCTTGGTATTGAGATGATAGCGGAGATTACCCAGGGTCTGGACCGGGCGGCGGCATTGGCGGACGTAGTGGTCATCATGGGCCGGACCGGGTTGCTCTCCGCCGGCTTTGACCTAAAGGTTATCAATGGTCCCAAGGACGGCGTCCGCACCATGGTCGAGGCAGGGGCTGAACTGTTGATGAAAGTCTACATGCACCCGCAGCCCGTGGTCATCGGCTGCACAGGCCATGCGGTGGCGGCGGGTGCGCTGTTGCTGTGCTCAGGGGATCAGCGCATAGGCGTTTCCGGTGATTTCAAGATTGGCCTGAACGAAACCGCGATCAGTCTGAGCCTACCCACATTCGCCCTAGAACTGGCGCGCGACCGTCTGGACGCCCGCCATTTGAGCGCCGCCACGTTGGGCGCGGAATTATATTCGCCGACGGTGGCGGCAGAAGTCGGTTATCTAGATCGGGCCGTGGAGCCGGATGGCTTCAAATCCGCCGTGACCGAAAAGGCCGTGCAATTGCAGTCTT
>CAUZBE010000069.1:0-10424 GCA_963577885.1 Alphaproteobacteria bacterium | reverse complement strand
TTCCATATTTGCTCCATGGACATAAGCGCCAAAAAAGCCGCCGAGGCCATCCATAGCCATCGGGGCGTCGAGAACCACAGCCATTATGTCTGCGATGTCGCCATGCAGGAAGATGCATGCCGCATCCGGACAAGCTCCGGTATTTTCGCCAGAGCCCGCAGATTCGCCCTGAATATCTTCCGTGCAAACTGTGAAAACAACATCGCCAATGCCCGTTAGTGAAATGCTCTTGATATCAAACGAGTGCAATAATATCGCTTCAAGAAATTAACGTTGAAAAGACCTTTTTCAGTACCGCTTCCATATCTCTAGCTGGTGATCAAGCCGCCATCCACATTATAGGCTTGGCCCGTAATATTACGCGAGCCGGGCGAGGCCAGAAAGACCGCCATCGCTGCTATATCCTCGGGTTCGTTTATCCGGCCCAGCGGTATCGGCCGGGCGGCGCGGGATTCTGCATCCGCCTTGGAGATGCCTTCTTTCTCTTGCATGGCCGTAAAGATTTGATCGAGCAACGCAGTGCGGGTGACGCCGGGACAGATCGCGTTGACCGTAATGTTGTGCCGGCCCAATTGCTGTGCCGCTGTCCTGGTCAGGGCAATGACCGCGCCCTTTGACGCGGCATAGGCGGCGTTCGACGTGCCGGCGTAACCGCGTCCCGCGATCGAGGCTATGTTGATAATGCGCCCGCCACCCTGATCGATCATCCGCCGGGCCGCCCCTTGCAGGCAAAAGAATACACCCTTGGCATTGACCCGGTGAATGCGGTCCCAGTCCGCCTCTGTCAGGTCCATGATATAGGCTCTTCGGGTGACGCCGGCATTGTTGACGATGACGTCAAGGCGGCCGAACCGTTCCATGGTGGCGTCCAGCATCGCCTCGATGGCACCGACGTCGCCAGCATCCGCATGCAGGGCCAGGCTTTCCACGCCTTCCCCTGCCGCCGCGTCCGCACTGCACTGTGCCGCATCCATATCAATATCGGCACAAGCCACATGGGCACCAGCGGCAGCCATGGCCCGGACAATTCCGGCGCCAATTCCATTGCCCGCGCCGGTCACCAAAACCACTAGATTTTCAAGAACCATCTGATCCTCCCTAACTTTGCAGTAAAACGGGCATAGGGGCGGCAGTGACTATTTTACGGGTCGCGCGGCCCAGTCCGGAAAGTACGCCGGGCCGGCCTTCGCCAAAGGCGCCCGTGACTATAAGATCGGCGCCCGCCTGTTCCGCTGCCGCGATTAGGGCCCGGCCGCGGGCCCGGGCCGTCAACCGTTCGGAATTGTAGCTCTGTACACTGGCAGAAACATTGTGCGCAGAAAGGAATTCCAACAGCGGATCCGCCGACACTTCACCCGTGCCGCTACCTTGTAAAATGACGACGTCCTGGGCCACCTGTAGCAAGGGCAGGGCAGATTTTATCGCCCTGGCGGTTTGTGGTGAGCCATTCCAGGCAATCGCAGCGCGCTTGATGGGGCCATCGCTTACCGTTGGCGGAACCAATAACACGGGGCGACCTGTTTCAAACATCGCGGCGTTCAGGTTGCTGGCTTCTGGGCCATTTTCCCTGGACAGCCGTTCGACCATGATCAGATCATAGGAATACCCCGTGGCGCGGACGATGGCGTCGCTAGTGGCCTCGTAAACCAGAAACCGCGCACCCTTCAGATCACTGCAGACGGCGTCATAGGCTGCCTTGGCCTGTATTTCGTTCTGTTGCGGCCCGTCGGCATCATTGCTGGCGAAAACAAATTCTCCGGCCTCCATGATCGCCTGAGCCGGCATCCGTGAGTGGGCCACGGTTAGTTGGGCGCCGGTTAAAGTGGCAAAATTCCGGGCACATGTCAGGGACTCGGTATCGTTGATGCTGCCATCAATGACAATCCAAATTCGTTGCATGCACAATTGACCCTTTTTGTATTGACCAGAATTTTCGGTACGATCAAGGTGGTAAAGTAGCGGTGATTTGTGTGAATGGCTATGATTGCGCCAGGGAAACATAAGGATTGTTCATGCGGCATAATGCGCAGATGCGGAATTTAGGGCAATTGTTGGTGTGCCTCGATAGTGGCGAAGCAGCCCTGGGCGATCGCGCCCTAGGCCACAATACGGCCAAATAAGTTTTGGCGGAAGAGCAGCACCCAACCGCCAAGCCGGAGGCGCCGCCCGCGCCGGATTATTTTTACCTCTCAAAAGTCAAACTTGGGATATTGATCCTGCCGTGTTTGCTGGGCGTGGGCATGGCCTTGCAATCGGACGCGGCCGTGGATTTTGCCCTGGCGGAAATGCGCTTGACGAACATATTGGCCGTTTTGATCCCCCTGTTCGTTGCCGGGCTGTTGCTGCAAATGGCCTTTGACCGAAAACCCGTGGTGGCTTTCGACGAAGTTGGTATCCATTGCGATCGTCCGCCCATCGGCTTGATCCCATGGTCGGCGGTAATCGGCATGGGGGCCGCCAATGCGACCCTGATGCGCCGGGTGCTGATGGTGGCGGTGGATCCCGGAAAATTGGATGACAAGGCCCGCACGTTTGTCCGAAACACCATTGGCGTCATGCCGCTTATCTCGCCGCAACTGGCTAGGTTCGAGGGTCAGGCGAAGGGTTATCCCTCTCTCCATATCCAAATATCCCATTTGTCGCGGCCGGTGCGCGAAATTGAAAGTTTGGGGCAAAAATTTGTGCTCTACTACGTGGCAGAAGATGATTGAGCGATGCCGGCGAGCAACGCAAGGCTACGTAAGTCAAAACAAGAAAAATGGGGAGTGAAATGCAATACGACTACATTATTGTTGGCGGCGGTTCCGCCGGATCGGTCATGGCCAACCGGCTGTCGGCGCGCAGCGCCAACAAGGTGCTGTTGTGTGAAGCAGGCATGGACACGCCGCATGGTGCCGTGCCAGAGGAGATCCTGGATAGCTATCCAGGCACAGCCTATCTGGATAGCCGTTTTCTGTGGAATGAATTGAAGGTCACGACCGAAGTGATCTCCCATAACAACCCCGATATGGACCGCCCCCGTTTGCGTAAATACGAGCAGGCCAGAGTGCTTGGCGGCGGCTCTTCGATCAACGGACAAATGGCCAATCGCGGCGCGCCGACGGATTTCAACGAGTGGGAAAAACGCGGCGCAAAGGGCTGGAATTGGGACGCGGTGCTGCCCTATTTCAAAAAAATAGAACGCGATATGGACCATGACGATCCTTATCATGGCCAGGCAGGTCGCATCCCGGTGCGCCGCATTATGCCTGATCAATGGAACGAACATGCCACGGCCGTGGGCAAGGCCTTTGGTCAGGCGGGTTATGAGTTCCTGCCCGATCAGAATGGCGAATTCAAGGACGGCTATTTTCCCGTCACCATGTCGAATGCATACGAACGTCGGGTCTCCGCCGCCATCGGCTATCTGGACCCCGGCACCCGTCTGCGCGATAATCTGACCATCGCGACCCGTACCCAGGTTAAGGAGCTGTTGTTCGAGGGGACCCGCTGTGTGGGCGTTAAGGCTCTGGTCGAGGGGCAGGAACAGGAATTCCGCGGCAACGAAATCATTTTGTCCTCGGGCGCGATCCACTCGCCGGCGCATTTGCTGCGCGCCGGTATCGGTCCGGCCATGGCGTTGGGCGAATTGGGGATCGAAGTGCGCGCCAATGTGGCGGGCGTTGGGCAGGGGCTGATGGATCATCCCTCCATCGCCGTGGCGGCTTTCATCAAGCCTCACGCCCGGGTCAATGAATTCACCCGCCGCCACCTCCTGGTCGCCCTGCGCTACTCATCCGAACTGGAGGGTATCCCGAAAGGCGATATGTTCGTCGCCGTCTCCTCCAAATCGTCGTGGCATGCGGTCGGGGAGCAGATCGCCTCGATGATCATCTTCGTCAATAAAACCTATTCGGAATCCGGACAGGTCAAGTTGAGTTCCAGAAATTGGCAGGACGAGCCGACGGTGGAGTTCAATCTGCTTTCCGATCAGCGCGATCTGGACCGCCTGAAAAACGGTGTGCGCAAAATGGCCGCGTTGCACGCCATGCCTGCGCTGCAGGCTGCAACTTCGGATCCGTTCCCGGCCAGTTACTCCGAAAAAGTGCGCCAGGTTGGCGAGGTTACCGCCAAGAATAGATTTCTGACCGGCGTGATGTCGAAACTGTTGGATGGGCCGGACGTCCTGCGCCGTTTTCTAATGGAGAAGCTTATCCAGGAAGACTATTCATTGAAGCAAATTTTGGACGATGACGAGGCGTTGGAGGCGTTTGTTAAAAAGGCCGCGGTAGGTGTCTGGCACGCCTCGTGTTCCTGCCGCATGGGCGCCGACGATGATCCCAAGGCGGTTACCAATAACGCCGGCCAGGTTCGCGGCGTGCAAGGTCTGCGGGTGGTCGATGCTTCGGTCTTCCCGGTGGTGCCGTGCGCCAATACAAACTTTCCGACCTTGATGACGGCCGAGAAAATTGCCGATGCAATTTTGGCCGGGGCTTGATAAGGAGGCTTAGGAATGAAACTCAATAAGGCACAAGTGAAACAGTTCGACGAGGAAGGCTTCATCTTTGTCCCGGACCTGTTTACGGCTGAGGAAGTCGCGGTCCTGAAAGGCGAAATCCCCGATATTTTTGCCCAGCGGCGGCCGGAGGTGGTGCGCGAGAAACGTGGCGACGTGGTGCGTACGGCCTTCGCTGCCCATACCTACAACGACGTCTACCGCCGTTTCATCGGCCACCCCCGTATTCTGGAACCGGCGCAACAATTGCTGGGTGGCGACGTCTACATCCATCAATTCAAGTTGAACGGCAAGGCGGCCTTCGACGGGGATGTCTGGCAATGGCATCAGGACTACGGCACCTGGCAGCGGGACGACGGCATGCCCGAGGCGCGGGCGATGAACCTGGCGGTTTTTCTGGACGAAGTGAATGAGTTCAACGGACCCCTTTACATTGTGCCGAAAAGCCACAAGGCCGGCCTGCTGGCTGCGGGGCATGATGTTGAGACCACATCGTATCCACTTTGGACACTGGATCAGAAGACGATTGCGGGCCTGGTGGAGCGTGGCGGTATTGCCGCCCCGAAAGGTCCGCCCGGATCAGGGTTTTTCTTCCACGGTACCCTGGTGCATGGCTCGCCCCCGAACATGTCGCCGTGGGACCGCCTGATCGTCTATGTCAGCTATAACCGCACCGATAATGCCATCCGCCGCTTTCAGCGCCCGGAATACATCGCGCACAGGGATTTCGCCCCGCTCTCGGTACTGCCCGAGGATTGCCTTTTGTAATAGCGAAACTGCGTCAGCGGCAGGTCACCTCAATAAGCGCGTTGTCTGGATCGCGGATATAGACCGAGCCGGTCTCTTCCGTGCCTTCCAGGGAATATGCGATACCCTGTTCCCTGAGCCTTTCAAACAGGGCCTTGTACTGATCTGGCGTTGCTTTCAGGGCCACGTGATGCATGGCGCCGATGCCGCGTACCACCGGGGCATTGCGATGCTCGGGAAAATCGAAGAATGCCAGCATGTTGCCGCCACCCATGTCGAGGAAGATATGGGTCGAGGTCGGGTCGTCACGATTTTCCACCACCTTGACCAGGCGCATATTTAGGACTTGGGTATAGAAACCAACTGTCGCTACTAGATCGGATGAAATCAGCACCAAATGATGTACGCCACCGGTGCCCACCGGGCAATCGTCTAGAGCGTCTAGGTTCATGAATTGCTCTTGCAGTGCCCGGCGCTTGGCTACAAATGGATTGGTCTGGTCCATGACAATGGTCCTCGAATAAATTTCTACGTTAAGTCAGGGCCAGCCTACAGCGGCTTTGCATGGTTTGAAAGATGGGTAGGAAGGTGACTACAATAGGAACAGAAAAGGAGTACGTGGCATGATCAAAAATTTCTCAAGCCTGTTCGCCGGTCACATTGATCTGGGCGACATGGGAATGGACGCAACGCCGGCCAACGAGCGGCGCTATTCCGACGCGCAACTGGCAACGATCTTCGATAAAACCGAGGCCATGGCCCACTGCATGGACAAGCACGGCTATCACACGTTCTGGCTAGCGGAGCATCACTTCCAGCACGAGGGCTATGAATGCATTCCGAATTTGCTGATGATGGGGGTGCATCTGGCCCATTTGACCAAGAACTTGCGCATCGGCTGCGGCTTCAATATTGCGCCCATGTGGCATCCCCTCCGCCTCGCCGAGGATTATGCCATGGCGGATCACATGACCAAGGGGCGGATTACTTTTGGCGTCGGCCGGGGCTATCACACCCGCGAAGTGGAAAGCCTGGGCGGGCCGATGATAGACCAGGATGAGAACCGCGAATTTTTCGAGGAGGCCGTCGACGTCATCTTTAAGGCGTTCAACAACGATACCTTTTCCCACGAGGGCAAGCATTTCACCCTACCCGCGCAGGTGCCCTATCGTGGCTATGACCTGAAGGAATTAACCCTAGTACCCCGGCCTTTGAACCTGCCGGTGGAGTGCTACCAGCCAGTGGTTAGCGCGACCCCGCGGGGCCTAGATTTCATGGTTAAACACGGCATTAAGGGGGTGGTCGGCGGAGGTTCCGCACTGATGGCGGAAAGTTCGGTGCAGGCGTACCAAGAGGCTAACCTGCGGGCCGGGAAGGATACTAAACTGGGTGAAGGCTTGTGCTTTGGCATCTCGTATCATTTGGCTCCGACCAAGGAGCAAGCCATCAGGGAGGCCAGGCCGTTTTACGAGGAGCATGGCAAGATGTTCGCGCCCCTTGGTTTCATGGGTCCCATGGATGACGATCAGTTGGCGGCTCTGGGCCGGCGCGGCGGTTGGGCGGACAGCGGCCTGGCCAGCCTGGAAACGTCCTGCGAGCGGGGTTCGTGGTATTGCGGCCCGCCCGAGGGCTTTGTGGAATACCTGCAGGAACTGGCCGAGAAATATCCGGGTATGGAGATGGTTAACGTGCAGTCTAGCATGGGCACACCCTTGGCGGTGATGCTGGAACAGCTGCAGTGGTTCGCCGAGGATGTGATGTCTAAGGTGAAGTGACCTGTAATAGATGTAGGCCAAGTACGGGGGTGACCGGATGTTGCTTGCGACATCGACGCTGTTCGAGTCTGGGAATTTCAAACTGGAGTTGGGCGGCGCCCTGGCCCAACTGAGCCTAGCCTACGAGACCTATGGCACCCTGAACGCTGCCGCCGACAATGCCATTCTGCTGTGTCACGGTTATACCTCCAACCCCCACGCCGCCGGTGATGGGGCGGGCTGGTGGCACAATCTGATCGGCCCCGGCCGAGCCATGGATACCGATCGTTATTATGTAGTCTGTTCCAACATGATCGGCTCTGCCTTTGGCAGCACCGGGCCAGGTAGCCCGGACCCCGCCACGGGATTGCCTTATGGCCCTGGTTTTCCTGATATTACCACCGGCGACATGGTCGCCGCCCAGGTGCTGCTATTGGATCATCTGTGCGTGGGCGAACTGGCAGCCGTGGTTGGTTTTTCCTATGGCGGCTATTTGACCTTTCAATGGGGCGTCACCCACCCGGGCCGCATGCGCGCCCTGGTACCAGTCGCCACCTGGAACAGAAGCCGTGGCGGCCCGGAAACGATCACGGCGATCGAGGACCGCTTCTCCCAATGCCCTGGCTGGTACGGTGGCGATTATTATGGCCATGAGGACGACGGCGGCGTGCGCGAGATGCTGGCCACCACGCGGGTCGAGACCCTGCGCGGCTATGGCGTCGGCCGGGCCCTGGCCGACAAACTTGGCAACGAGGAAGCGGCCAGCAGGGGGTTGGAAAAACTGGCCCGCCAATGGGCCCGCCAATTTGACGCTAACGCGCTGATCGTTCTGCGCCGGGCGGCGGTGCGCTTCAACGCCTGGGACAACGCTGCCAACATTACGGCGCCGCTACTATACGTGCTTTGTAACACCGATAACCGGTTCCCGGCCGGTGAACTGGCCGGGCCGACCATGGCGCATCTGGAAGCCAGCGGCGTCGATGCCAGCTATGTAGAGATCGACAGCCCCTACGGCCATCTGGCTCCGACCGAGGATTGGCAAAAATGGGCCCCTGACCTGAAAGCCTTCCTTGACTGCCAATGAAACCTAACCTTCTGATCGCGTTTTCCTTTGGCCATTTCGCCAATGATCTGGTGCCCATTGGGCTGTATATCTTGATCCCGGCGTTCGGCACCGCCATGGGACTGTCGCCGGCCGAGATTGGCCTGCTATTTATGATCAAAACGCTGGGCGCCTCCCTGGCTTACTTTCCCGCCGGGCTGCTGGCTGACCATGTGGCCAATCGCGGTGTCCTTCTCGCCGGGACATTTTTCTGGGTTGGTTTCGGCTATCTGACGGCTTCGTTCGTTGACGGCTTCTGGGCCTTCGCCATTCTGATCGCCATTGCCGGCATGGGCGACGCGGCCTGGCATCCCATTGCAACGGGCGTACTGACGCAGATACATAAGACTAGGCGCGCCTATGCCTTGGGCGTGCATGCCATTGGCGGTCATGTTTCAGAAGTCGTCTCGTTGCCCGCAGCTGGTTTGCTGCTGGCCATGTGGGACTGGCAGACGGCCATGCAAGTGCTGGCTATCCCGACTTTGCTCATGGGCTGTTATTTTATATTCATTGCACGATACGTGCCGCGCCACGTTAACTCCAGGCCCACGCGGGCCGATTTTACCGCGATCTGGAATATCTGGACGACCTGGGCCGGCCTGCGGGTACTCGCGCTCTTTACTTCGTACAACATGGCCCTGTTCGCGATCATTGCCATGACCCCGCTGTATCTGAGGTCTAATCACCAGTTTAGCTGGTTGGACACGGCCATTGCGCTGGCCGTGATGCTGCTGCTTGGCGCCTTAGTGCAGCCATGGATGGGCAAGATATCCGACCGGGTTGGCCGGCGGCCCTTGATTATCCTGGGTAATGGGATTGCCACTGGCGCAGCGTTTCTTGCCTGGCTGTCATCCAGTTTCGCCCTTACCCTAATTGCCTTGGGGGTAGCGCTGACCGTACTGGTGGCTATTCGGGCAGTGCTATTGGCAGCGGCTATTGATCATGCGGGAGGACGCGAAGGCACCAGCCTGGGCCTGGCCTTCGCCTTTATGGACGGCTTTGCCGCCTCCGCCGCGGTCCTCGCCGGGCTGGCGGGAGAGCGCGATCTAGCCAATGCTTTCCTTCTGGCTAGCGGTTTCTCCCTGGTGGCCCTCGTTCTCGCTGTCGCCATCCCGAAGCCCGCGATCGTAGTGCCGGGCACGGCCGCCGCCAAATAATGTACCACACCCTAAGCTGGCCGAGGCCAGGGCAACCGCGCCGCACGCAAGGGAACTTCCATGATCACCGCCCTGGTGCAACCTCTGCAGACCAAGATAGTCAATCGGGCGATCCAGGTTTTCGGCGCTATTGGCCAATCCCCGGATACACCGCTGTCGCACCTGTGGAGGTGGGGCCGAGCCCTGCAAATCCTCGATGGCCCTGGCGAGGTGCATCTACCTGCCATCGCCCATCACGAGATCAAACTTGCGCAGGAGGACCGCGGCAACAGCATCATCCCTGAAGGCTACCGCCAAAGCCGCTTCACGCCGCCGGTAGTGAAAAAGAACGGCAACCCTGGTAGGTGCTTCACGGTCGCCGGTATATCCCCTACACTGGATCCTAATATTTCAATAATTTAGTGTCAATTTTAGCAGAGGTAACTCCCATGACCGCCTTCTATGAACATCGCCAATATAAAGTTCTACCCGGTAAAATGGACGAATGGGTCAAGATCATGGAGGAGGAGATCATTCCCTTCCAGGTCTCGAAAGGCATGGTGATCTGCGGCAGTTTCCAGGGCGAGGATGACGACAGCATCTATGTCTGGCTGCGCCGTTTTGAAAGCGAGGCACAGCGGGAAGCGTTGTACAAGGCCGTCTATGAGTCGGACTATTGGAAAAACGAAGTGTCCCCGCGGGTGCCGGATTATCTCGACCGTCCGAAAAATGTGGTGACGCGGATCGTCCCAACGACGAAGTCTACCATGCGCTGAACGGTCAAAATTGAAGCTTCCGCCGAAGTGGCATAAATTTGCGGATGTTTGAGACAATATGATCGGATCGACCGAGTATGACCGAGACGACCTTCGCGGCGGCCGTGTATACCCGCGATTTGGCGGACCGAGAGGCGCTGTCTGTCTTCGCGGCGGAACTGCGCACCGCTGGCGTTCGGGTCGGTGGGCTTGTGGTGCGCAGCGATGATGGCAAGATGAGGCGTATCGATATCAACCGCCCGACCAGGGAAACCCAGGAAAACAAGACCTGTTCTCTGAACACCTCCGCCCTGATGGAGTCGACCGAGGCCCTGCGCCGGGCCATACGCGAGGGCGTCGATGTGATCGTGCTGCAAAAATTTGGCGAGCAGGAACAAAAGGGCCAGGGCCTGAATGATGAGATATTCGCGGCCA
>CAUZBE010000068.1:0-10456 GCA_963577885.1 Alphaproteobacteria bacterium | reverse complement strand
CCGGCGTCAAGGGGGCGGGGGCCGTGCAAACCTACATCAATCGTTACGGCGTGCGCCCCGGCCGCCGGGCCGTGCTGTTCACCAACAACGACAGCGCCTACCCGGCCGCCCTGGATCTGGCCCGGGCCGGGGTGGCGGTGGCGGCGGTGGTCGATCTGCGGGCCCGGGCGCCCCTGGCCTGGCGTGCCGATCTGGACCGCCTGGGCATCGCGGTGATGGCGGACCGGGCGGTGTTGGGCGTGGAGGGGCGGCATGCGGTAACCGCCGTGCGCATCGGCAAGTTGAATGCAGCGGGGACCGGCATTGTTCCGGGCCTGGGGCGGCGCATCGATTGTGATCTTTTGGCCCTTTCAGGCGGTTGGACGCCCAGCCTGCATTTGCTGTCCCAATCCGGCGCCCGGCTGCGCTGGGATGAGGCGCGGGGCTATTTTTTGCCTGGCGCGGCGGGGGAAGCGGGCCAGGCGGTGCGGGTGGCGGGTGCTGCCAACGGCGATTTCTCCCTACAAGATTGCCTGATGCTGGGCGCCGCTGCGGGCAATGCCGCCGCCAACGATGCCGGCTACCGGCGCCGGGGCCGGGGCCCGCGCACGCCGCTGGCGGCAGCGGAACCAGTCCCCGCTCCGCCCCGGCCGATCTGGTCTATTCCCGGTACGGGTAGACGTAGCAGCAAAGCTTTCGTCGATTTTCAGTCCGATGTCACCGCCGCCGATTTGCAGCTAGCGGCCCGCGAAGGCTACCGCTCCATCGAACATGTGAAGCGTTACACCACCACCGGCATGGGCACGGACCAGGGCCGCACCTCCAATATCAACGCCCTGGGCATTGTCGCCCAGGCCCTGGATGTGCCCGTGGCCCAGGTCGGCCACACCACGTTTCGCCCGCCCTTTTCCCCCGTCACCTTCGGCGCCCTGGCCGGGCGGCAGATCGGTGCGCTGCTGGACCCGGTGCGCCGGACCCCCATGCATGAGCGGCACCAGGCCAATGGCGCGGTGTTTGAACCGGTGGGGCAATGGCTGCGGCCCCACTATTACCCCAAAAGCGGCGAAGACATGGCCGCGGCGGTGGACCGCGAAAGCCTGGCCGCGCGCACCAGCCTGGGCCTGATGGACGCCACCACCCTGGGCAAAATAGACATTCAGGGCCTGGACGCGGCGGAATTCCTCAACCGCATTTATACCAATGGCTGGAAAAGCCTGGGGTTAGGCGGTTGCCGCTACGGCCTGATGCTGGGTGAGGACGGCATGATCTTCGATGATGGCGTCACCGCCCGCCTGGCCGAGGGCCATTTCCATATGACCACCACCACGGGCGGCGCGGCACATGTGCTGGACTGGCTGGAAAGTTGGCTGCAGACCGAGTGGCCGAAGCTGGCGGTCTATTGCACCTCGGTCACAGAACAATGGGCCGTGGCCGCCCTGTGCGGCCCCAACGCGCGCCTATTGTTGACGGAATTGTGCCCAGGTCTAGACCTCTCGGGGGAGGCCTTTCCCCACATGACCTGGCAGGCGGGAACGGTTGCGGGGCTGGAAGCGCGGATCTTCCGGATTGGCTTCACCGGTGAATTATCGTTCGAGATCAATGTACCTGCCGGCCATGGCCCTGCCCTGTGGGAGGCGCTGCTGGCGGCGGGGGAAAAATACGCCATCACGCCGTTCGGGACCGAGGCCATGCACGTACTCCGCGCCGAGGTCGGCTTTATTATGGTGGGGCAGGAGACCGATGGCACCGTCACCCCGGACGATTTGGGCCTGGGCCGAATGGTCAGTTCCAAAAAGGATTTTCTGGGCAAACGCTCGCTTGCCCGCGCCGACAGCACACGGGGGGACCGCCCGCATTTGGTGGGGCTGTTGAGCGAAGACCCCGCCCTGCGGGTACCGGAAGGGGCGCAATTGATCCCTGGCAACGACGCCACGCCGCCGCAACGGGGCATCGGCCATGTCACGTCCAGCTATCACAGCCCGAACCTGGGGCGCAGCTTCGCCTTGGCGCTTTTGCAGGGCGGGCGGGAGCGTCATGGACAGACCGTGCACATCGCTTACGACGGCCACGCCGTACCCGCCACGGTGACCGAGCCGCGCTTTCTTGAACCTGGGGAGCGGGCCAAATGAACCCGCCCCGCCACGAACCCCTGGCTGGCTTGGCGCTGGCGCGGGGCACTAAAACGCCTGATCAGGCCGCCGGCGTCACTCTGCGCGCCTTACCCCATCAACCTTCGGTCATCCTGCGCGGGGACAGCGGTAATACGCCCTTCGTGGCGGCATTCCGTGCTGCCCTGGGCTTCGAGCTACCCCTGTCCCCTAATCGTGTCGGCAGTCATGATGATTTCACCGCCCTCTGGCTCGGCCCCAGCGAATGGCTGGTATTGGGCGAGGGCGGCGGCGAGCGCCTGGCGGGCTATCTAGCCGGCTACCACCACGCCATCGTCCCCAACGGCGACGGCCAGCAGATCATCGCGCTGGCCGGCGCTCGGGCCCGCGGCGTGCTGGCCAAACTCTGTCCCCTAGACCTGGCCAGCCCGGACCTCGACCCGGGCCGCTGCGCCCGCAGCCTCCTGGCCCGCTGCACCATGCTACTCCACCCGCAAACGGGCGGCGCCTACCACATCCACATCCCCCGCAGCCTCGCCGACTATGCCTGGCGCTCCCTGGTGGATGCCGGCCAGGAATTCGGCGTGGCCGTGGTGGCAGATGAAGTGTGAGAGCAACGGGTATAGATTGCTGAAAATAAATCTTTAATCGTAAGGATCTGGGTATTTTAAGAATAAAAATACTCTAACCTTTGAAAGATATCTCTTCGGCGGTCAACAAGGTCACTTCCCCATCAAGGATCGGTCCGGCGATAGCAAAAAACTCAGCAACAGTGTCTGAATTATTGTGGCTATCCATCGCCGCTTGGTTCGAGAAGCGCTCAAAGGTCGCAAAGACGCAGGGATCGCTCGAATCTTGTGAAATGAAGAAACCGATTGTATCTGGTTCATTTTTTTCGACATTGGCCGCGACATCAAGAAGCCCTTGACGCATGGTCTCTTCATGGCCCTTTATTGCGCGAATGATTGCGGTAATTGTTAACATAGGCAATTCCTTGGTTTCTATCTTGTGGCAAAGGATTACCTAAGTTCATCACAAAGCGCTCAATGCGACAAATAAAACTCACTACCAAAAACAAGTGGATCGCGCGGTCCCTACACGGACAACACGGCGATCCTGTTCACGCAAATTCTGGCCGGTGAAGTCCGAATTATCGACAGCTACCAAGCCAAATTTGATCCGGCATGCGCCAATCCATCCCTTCCAACAGCATCCCAAATCCGCCGCTTTCGTCGCTTCACCGACATCGATAAATCCAGATAGTATAGACCAAAGATGGTGGACACCAGCGCCCCCAATCATACGAAAACATTCGCAGAAAAAATCCTAAATCAAAAAGGGCGGGTTCCCCGGACGCTTTTGGCTTATCCCGACCCCAGCTATTTCAAACCGCCCAATTGGCAGTTCGAGGACACAATCCCGCCAGGTGAATTACATAAATTTGCGGCGGAATGGCTAAAGAACCGTATACAGATTGTTGGCGGCTGTTGCGGCCCATCACTTGAGCACATTGCGGCCCTTAGGCCGTTCAAAGACCGCCAGATGCCCTAATTGCGCGCCAGTTTCGTTCCGGCGTCGCCGGCATCTCCAACTCGCGGATCCCAAGGGGCGCCAGGGCATCCAAAATGGCGCTGGTCAGGCAGGCAACGGCGCCAACGGTGCCGGCCTCGCCGGCGCCCTTGATGCCAAGCGGGTTTCTCGGGCTCGGCACCACGTTCGTCTCGATCTCGAAAAACGGCACGTCGTCGGCCCTGGGCATGGTGTAGTCCATGAACGAGCCGGTGAGAACCTGGCCAGTGTCATCCCACAGGACTTGTTCGCCCAGGATCTGACCGGCGCCTTGTACGATGCCGCCATGCAATTGCCCTTTCAACAACGCCGGGTTCATCACGGTGCCGACATCGTCGACCGCGACATAACGCAGAATTTGGACCACCCCGGTCTCGGGGTCGATCTCCACCTCCGCCACATGGCAGGCGTTCGGGAAGGTCGGCCCAGCGGCCTTGAAGGTAGCGAAGGCATGCAGACCGCTATCCATCCCGGGAGGCAGCAGCGTCGGTTCGAAGGCCATGGCCGCGATCTCGGTCAAGCTCAGGGACCTGTCCGTGCCGGCGACTATGAAGCGGCCGTCGGCGAATTCGATATCGACCTCCGGCGCCTCCAGTCTGTGGGCGGCTATCAAGCGGCCCTTGTCGATGATTTTCACGGCGGCGCCCAGCAGAGCCCCGCTACCAAGCCCCGAAACCCGCGAGCCGCCAGTGCCATGGCCATACCCAACCAGATCCGTGTCACCCTGAACGTAGCGCATTGCTTCAAAATCCAGCCCCAGGGTATCCGACAGCAATTGCCGGAATACCGTCTCATGGCCCTGGCCGTGGGAATGGGTACCCATGAGGATGGTGGCGTTGCCCTGCCGGTCAAAGCGAATTTCACCGCCCTCATCGAACATACCAGCAGCCTGCTCAACCGCGTTGGCCAGACCGAGGCCACGCAGCCGGCCATCGGCGCGGGCCTTGGCGCGGCGCCCTTCAAAGCCAGGGGCATTTGCCATGGCCAAGGCCTGGTCCATGTTGCGCTCAAACTCGCCACAGTCGTAGTTATAGTTAAGGCCGGTCTGAAAGGGCATCGCCGTCGGTGGGATAATATTGCGCCGGCGTAATTCCACGCGGTCGATACCAAGCTCGTGGGCCGCCAGGTCGATCGTCTGCTCGATGGCGGACGTGGCCTCCGGCCGGCCGGCGCCACGATAGGGTCCGGTCGGGCTGGTGTTGGTAAAGACCCCCAGCACCTCCGCATGGATCGCCGGGGTCAGATAGACACCGGCCACGCCGCCAATGTTGCCAAAGGCCGGCAGCGGGCCGAAATTGGACAGGTAGGCGCCCATGTTGGCGCGGCAACGAACGCGAAGCGCCAGAAAGTAGCCATTCCCATCGAGAGCAAGCTCGACCGCCATGATCATGTCGCGCGCCTGTTCGTCAAGAATGCCGTCTGCGCGCTCGTTGGTCCACTTGACCGGCCGGCCGAGCGTCTTTGCCGCCCACAGCACCAGTGGAAGTTCAGGGAAAATATTAGCCCGCAGACCAAAGGAACCGCCCATATCGGGACTGACGATACGCAGCCGGCTTTCCGCGACCCCGAGCACTGCCTCCGACAGCCAGCCTCTCATATCGTGTGGGAACTGGTTACCGGAGTAGAGCGTGTATCGTTCCTCGTGGGGATCGTAGGCCCCAAGCGCGGCGCGGGGCTCCATGGGATTAATAGCGACACGGGGCATGGGAAGTTCGAGCCGGGTGACGTGATCGGCAGCTTCGAAAGCCACTTCGACGGCCGCCTTGTCGCCCAGCTCCATGCGAAAACAGATATTGTCGGGGCAATCCTCCCAGACTGCCGGCGCGCCTTCGCCAATGGCCTCCGTTGTGCGAACGTTGACCGGCAGCGGCTCGTAATTGATCTCTATAAGCTCCGCCGCATCCCGGGCCTGGCTCCGGCTTTCGGCCACGACAAAGGCAACATAATCGCCGACGAAAGCGACCTTGTCCCGGACCAGCGCCGGCCGTGGCGGCTGAAAAATGGGCTCGCCGTCCGGCCTTTTTAGCGGCACGGCCTTGGCCGCCAGGCAGGGCATGTCGCCCAACCCCTCGGCGGCGACATCGTCGCCGGTGAAGACGGCTAGCACCCCCGCCGCTGCCCGCGCCGCCGCCACGTCGATCGAACGGATGCGGGCATGGGCGTGTGGCGAGCGCAGCAGATAGGACCAAGCCTGACCGGCCAAGTCGATGTCATCGGTATAGCGGCCGCCGCCTCTGAGGAAGCGCTGATCCTCCACCCTCGGCGCGGCTTGCCCAAGACCAAATTTCATGGTGTCGCCCCTCCGTCGCTATTGTGCTCAATTTTCTATTCGCCCCGGCATGAAACCTGTCCAGTGCACATTCGGACTATACCGGAATTGCGCCAATACGCCATTCCGCTTGGATCACTGCGGATCAATATTGCATAAGGGAAAATTGCGGCTTTGGCGTTATTCTATGGTGTGGACTCAAGGAAAATTAACGAGGTGGGTATGAGCGATCCGACAAAATTACCATTGGCCGGGATTAAGGTATTGGAATTCAGCCATGCGGTGATGGGGCCTTCGGCGGGCATGATTCTCGCCGACCTGGGCGCGCAGGTGACAAAAATTGAGCCGGTGCCCGACGGCGACCGGACGCGGCATTTAAAGGGCGTCGGGATCAGCTTTTTCCCCCTGTTCTGCCGCAACAAGCAAAGCCTGGCCATTGACCTGAAAGCGTCGGGTGCCCGCCCGGCTGTGGAGGCCCTGGTCCGCCGGTCGGACGTATTACTAGAAAATTTTGCCCTGGGCACCATGGACCGTCTTGGCCTGGGTTATGAGGCGCTCAGCGTCCTGAATCCAGGCCTGGTTTATCTGCAATTAAAGGGCTTCCTGTCGGGCCCCTACGAAGAACGCCGGGCCCTGGATGAAATCGTGCAGATGATGAGTGGCCTGGCCTATATGACCGGCCCGCCGGGCCGGCCCCTTCGGGCGGGTGCTTCGGTGGTGGATATCATGGGTGGCATGGCCGGCGTAATAGGCGTGCTGGCCGCACTGCGCGAACGGGACGCGCCCGGCGCGGGGGGCAAGGGACAAATGGTCAAGGCGGCGTTGTTCGAAACGGCGGTCTTCGCCGTCGGCCAGCATATGGTGCAACATGCCATGAATGGCGAACCGTTGGTGCCCATGTCGGTACCGATCCGGGCGTGGGGCGTTTACGATACCTTTGAAAGCGCCGAGGGCCGACAAATTTTCGTCGGTGTGGTCACGGATACCCAATGGTTGCGCTTTTGCGAGGTATTTGAACGGCCGGATCTATTGGCGGACGAGCGCCTGCAGACCAACGGAGGCCGGGTCGGGCAACGGGACTGGCTGGTTGGCGCCATTGCCAAGACCTGCAAGGACTTGTCAACCGAGGCCTTGCTGGCCCTGTGTGACAAGGCGCAATTGGCCTTTGGCCCGGTCAACAAGCCCGAGGATTTGCTGGATGATCCCCACCTGAATGCGGGCGGCCAATTGCGCGAAATGAATTTGCCCGGCGGTGGCCGGGCCAAGACCCCGCGCCTACCCCTGGAAATGGGCGGCCGCAGTTTTACGGTCCGTGACGACCCCCCTGCCATCGGTCAGCATAGCCGCCAAATTTTGGCTGATGCCGGTCTGTCAACGCAGGAAGTCGAGGCATTGCTCGCCGCCGGCCATGTACTGGAGACCAAAGCCTAGGAACCACACCGGGTCACTTGCCTTTGACGTATTGCCATCAAATTGTTTATCTAAGGATAGATAGAGTTCCGTGGAGTGATGCGATGACTGCCCCGATAGCCATGCGAGAACGTATTCTGGCCGCCGCGGAACGGCGCATTCGCACCGCCGGCTACAATGCCGTCAGCTTCCGCGAGATCGGGGCGGAGGTCGGGGTCAAGAGTGCTAGCGTGCATTACCATTTTACCCAGAAACAGGATCTGAGCGCCGCCTTGGTGCGCCGTTATACGCAAAACTTCACAGCTAAATTGGGCCAGATATCCACCACACCGAAAAGTCCCGAAACAATGTTCCGGACCTATCTTCAGCTCCATCGTGATGCTGGCCGATGGCGTTCTGCAACGAGTCAAACCAGAGTTCGAGGCTCCCTTCAAAGCTGACATGCGTGCGCTGAAGGCTCTGTTCGTGCAGATGCCGGACATCGGCACATTTGACCTGCCCCCGTTGATAGGCAATGTGTATGATATTCGAGGCGAGGCGGGCACCTTTGGCTACCAACTGGTTTCCGAAATCGGCCGCATGCTATGCGAGTTTATTCCCAGCATCGATAAAATTGGCAAAACTGAACAGGTGGGCATCGCCGCCCACCTTGCACTTTGATGATCCGCGCCTTCGCGGATGAATAAACCCGGCGACTGTAATTGTGGGGTAAATTCGGTGCTAAAGTCCGAATGATAAGAAGCACAAGATCGCGGCGGAATAGAAACTGTCGCCCCGCCGCCCTTGCCAGCCCGGCCGATTAGATGGATCATTCGGTCTACCTATCGGTCAATGGACCCAGCGACACAACGAGGATGAGCCATGACGCTAACAGCAGTGTCTCTTGATGATAAATATCAAAGCGAGCAAGGCCGAGTCTATCTGACCGGCAGTCAGGCCCTGGTACGTGCCGCCATGTTGCAATACTTGCGTGACAACGCAGCTGGATATAACACCGCCAGCTTTATTTCCGGCTATCGCGGTTCGCCCATGCACAATATCGACAAGGAATTGTGGCGAGCCAACCGTTTTCTGGCTGACCGTGCCATTCATTTCGTACCCGGAGTAAACGAGGATCTGGCCGCGACGGCCTGTCTGGGCACGCAGCAATCGGCCATGTTCGGTGACAGCACCCACGACGGCGTTTTTG
Organism: Alphaproteobacteria bacterium; assembly: GCA_963577885.1. Taxonomy (GTDB): domain Bacteria; phylum Pseudomonadota; class Alphaproteobacteria. The sequence goes on along the minus strand of CAUZBE010000068.1, from coordinate 1,932 downwards.
CCATGTGGTACGGCAAGGGGCCGGGCCTGGACCGCTCCATCGACGCCATCCGGCACGCCAACATGATTGGCACTGCCGCCCGCGGCGGCGTCCTGGCCGTGGTGGGCGACGACCACGCCATGAAGTCCACCGACGTGCCGGCGGCCTCGGAAACCATGTTCGCCGATTTGCAAATGCCCATGCTGTATCCCGGCTCGGTGCAGGAAATTGTCGATTTCAGCCTCTACGGCTGGGCCATGTCCCGATATAGCGGCGCCTGGACCGGTTTTAAAGTGACCGCCGATACCGTGGATGCCGCCGCCTCTATCGATGGCGATCCACACCGCTTGCAAATTGTCCTGCCGGAATTCACCTTTCCTGACGACGGCGTCAATATCCGGGCCGGCGACCGCTGGACCTTTCAGGAAACACGGCTGCGGCAATTCAAACTGCCTGCCGCCCTGGCTTTTGCCCGCGCCAACAACCTGAACCAGGTGGTGATTGAAAGCCCCCGCCCCCGCATCGGCATTATTTCCAGCGGCAAGGCGGCGGTGGACGTTCGCCAGGCCTTGATGGAATTGGGCGTCACGGCGGCCCAGGCATCCGACCTGGGCATCGTAATGTTAAAAATGGGCATGCCGTTCCCATTTGATGGCGATACCGTGCGCCAGTTCGCCGACGGTCTGGAAGAAGTGGTGGTGGTCGAGGAAAAACGCCGCTTTATGGAAAGCAAGGTACGGGATGCGCTGTATGACCTGCCCGATGGCCGCCGGCCCCGGGTGGTTGGCCGCCATGACGAGGACGGCAGGGAAATGCTGCCCGGCTGCGGCGAGTTCGGGGCCGAGGAGATAGCCCGCGCCCTGGCCGGCCGGATCCGGCATTTCCATACCAGTGATCAGATCACGGCGCGCCTGGCCTTTCTGGACGCCAAGGCGGGCCGCGCCGCACAGCGACAGGAAATGGGGGTGACGCGCATTCCCTATTTTTGCTCCGGCTGCCCACACAACACCTCGACAAAGGTACCGGAAGGCAGCCGGGGACAAAGCGGCGTCGGCTGTCATTTCATGGCAAGTTATATGGATCGCGATACCGATGCCATTACCCAGATGGGCGGCGAAGGGGCCAATTGGATCGGCCATTTTCCCTTTTCCAAGGCCGGCCATGTGTTCCAGAATCTTGGCGATGGCACTTATTTCCATTCAGGCTTGATGGCGATACGCGCCTGCGTCGCGGCCAAGGTCAACATTACCTATAAGATTCTGTTCAACGACGCCGTGGCCATGACCGGCGGCCAGCCCATCGACGGCGAGCTGAACCCTATGTTGATCTCGCAACAGGTGCATGCCGAAGGTGTGCGCAAAATCGTCGTGGTCAGCGACCAACCGGACAAATATCCCGCCGGCGCCGATTTTGCCCCCGGCACCACGTTCGAGCATCGGCGGTCACTGGCTCGGGTACAGCGGGAACTGCGTGAGGTCGAAGGGGTCACGATCCTGATTTACGACCAGACCTGCGCCGCCGAGAAGCGGCGCCGGCGCAAGCGCGGTGACATGGAGGATCCGGCCCGGCGTCTGTTCGTCAACCATCTGGTCTGCGAAGGCTGCGGCGATTGCAGCACGACATCCAATTGTATGTCCGTGCTGCCCCTGCAAACGGAATTCGGCCGCAAGCGCAAAATAGACCAATCTTCCTGCAACAAGGATTACTCCTGTGCGGAAGGCTTCTGCCCCAGCTTCGTCTCGGTCGTGGGCGGCATTCCACGCAAGGCGGCGGTGGTGGCCGAAGCACCAGAAAAACTGCGCTTTCTGCCCGAACCGACCCAACCGGCACTGGTTCATGGACAATCCTACGGCATTCTGATCACCGGTATTGGCGGTACCGGAGTGGTGACCATCTCCGCCCTGCTGACCATGGCCGCCCATTTGGAGGGCAAGGCCTTTTCCACCATCGATC